>JBDTNP010000309.1:0-6722 GCA_039933695.1 Betaproteobacteria bacterium
CTCGTCGTCGGCGGCCAGGGCAACCTCGGCATCCAACCAGAGGTAACCGCCCGTCGCCGCCAGCACGGCCGTGGTGAAGCCGTAGCGTCCCGTCACCTCCAGAAAGCGCCGGCGCTGTTCCGAGGCCGGGGCCAAACCTGCTCTTCGTCTGCTCATTGCGCTCCTCCTTTTGTTTCGTGGGGTCCATCCTCTCCATCGGGGCTCGCGTCCTGGCGCTTCTCGTCGGCGACCAGCCCCGCGACGAAGAACGCCATGCACGACAGTACCAGAAGAAACTCGCCGACGTCTCCTACGCGCCTGGTCGTCACGCCGGCTTTGACCGCCAGCATGCCCAGCGCGATGTTGAGAACATAGAGAGCGAGCAGGCACAGCGCGACGCCGAACAACCATCGGGTCAGCAGGGGCCGGCTGCCTCTGTAGGTCGGCATCGTGCGTCTTCCTCAATGCGGGCGCAGCAGGATCTTGGCGGCACCGCTGGCCCCTGCATCGAGGTCGGCGAAGGCCGCGGCGCCGGCGGCGAGCTTGCGCTCCTCGACCCAATCAAGCGGACCGAACGCGCCGGCATGAAGCGCAGCGACCGTCGCGTGCAGGTCGGCGTTGGAATACGTATAGGTGCCGATGAGCGTGATCTCGGCGAGCGTCAGCTTGCGCATGTCGATTTCGCTCGCCCCGTCGAGCAGGCCGATATGGACAATGACGCCCCCCGGCCTGATTGCCGCGAAGGCGGCGCTGCGCGTCGCTTTCGCCCCGACCGCGTCGATGACCAGATCGGCCGAGCTGTCGGCGCAGCTTCCCGGCTCGTCTGCCGGTACTACACGCAGATTGCCCGCCGCTTTCGCGGCCGCGCGCCGCAGCGGGTTGCGCTCGACGAGTGCCACGTCGCGGCAACCGTACGATCGGGCGAGCAGCGCCGATAGCAGCCCGACAGCGCCGCCCCCGATGACCAACAGCTGCGTTTCCGGCAGCGGGCGGGCGAGCGAACGCATCGCGAGGTTGAGCGCATGGAGCGCGGTTGCGGCCGGCTCGGTCAATGCAGCGGCGCGTGCGGACATCGCCTCGGGAATCTCGATCAACGTGCGTTCCGGCACGGCGATCCGCTCGGCAAATCCACCGGGGCGCGTCATGCCGATCATCGTGCGGTGTGCGCAGAGGTTGTCCCGCCCCGTTGCGCAGTAGTGGCAGCGCCCGCAGGTAATGAGCGGATTGACCGTGACCCTCTTGCCTGCCGCCGGTCCGTCGATGACGCGGGCCGCGAGTTCATGGCCCAGGATCAGCGGGGGAATGCGGCGTGGATCGCGTCCGTGGTAGGCATGCATGTCCGAGCCACAGATCCCGGCGGCCTCGACCTCCAGCATGACGTCGCCGCTTCCGGCGATCGGTTCCGGTTCGTCCCGGAACGTGACCTCGTTCGGGGCGGTGTAGACGAGGGCCTTCACGCTACCGTCATCCCGCGGTGAAGCCGCCGTCGACGAACAGCGTCTGTCCCGTTACGTAATCGGACGCGCGGCTTGCGAGATAGACGACCGTTCCACGCAGGTCATCGAGGACGCCGTTGCGGCCGATCATTGTTTTAGCGGCCATCGCCCCGACTCGTTCCCGGTCGGCGAATAGGGGAGCGGTAAGCTCGGTGGGAAAAAAACCCGGCGCGATCGCGTTGCAATTGACGCCTTGGCCGGACCACGCTTGCGCCAACGCGCGCGTAAGCTGCATCACGCCCCCCTTGGATGCGCCATACGGCACACCGTCGGCGAAGGCGCGCACCGACTGGAGCGAAGCGACATTGATGATGCGTCCCCAGCCGCGCGCGCACATCGCCGGCGCGACGTGGCGGGCGAGGAAGAAGGGCACGGCGAGATTGATCTCCAGGGTCGCGTCCCATTCACGGTCCGTTACGGCGTCAATCGGGCGCCGCGGATTGATTCCGGCCGCATTCACGAGTATGTCCGGCGCACCTAGCGAAGCGGCGGCCCGGGCGACTGCCGCGGGCAGCGAAGATCGATCGGCCAGATCGCATCGGATCGCCACGGCACGCCCACCATGCGCGACGATCTCTTTGGCAAGCGTCGCGAGCTCCGCCTCGCGTCGTGCCACCAGGCAGACGTCGGCGCCGGCGTCGGCGAGCGCCGCAGCGAGCGCGCGGCCGATGCCCGAACTGGCACCGGTGACGAGCGCGACGCGGCCACGGAGCGAGAACAATTCTGCCAGCGATGCGGCGGCCATCAGAGCGTGGTGTCGAACGATTCCGCCGGCAGGTACTTGGCCAGCCGCAGGTCGGCGGTGCGCGCGTGAGCTTCCATCCCTTCCTGCCGCGAGATGCGGGCGGTGACCGCGGCGACCTGGCGCGTGGCGTCGCGCGTCATGCGTTGCCAGGTGACCGTCTTGATGAACTTGCTCACCGAGAGGCCGCCTGAATACCGCGCGGCCTTCATCGTCGGCAAAATGTGGTTTGGGCCCGAGGTCTTGTCGCCATATGCCACGGTTGTCTCCTCGCCCAGGAAGAGCGAACCGTAGTTCGTCAGGCGTCCGAGCCACCAGTCGAGGTCGGCGGCATGAACCTCGAGATGCTCGGGTGCGTAATCATCGCTTATTTGCGCGGCCTCCTCGCGGTCGCCTGCGATCACGACCTCGCCGTAGTCGCGCCATGCCGCGCCGGCGGCCGCCGCCGCGTCCTTCGGCAGCGCGACGATCAGCCGCGGCACGTGCGCCAGGACCGCCTGTGCCAATGCGGCAGAGGTCGATACCAGCCATGCCGGCGACTCGATACCGTGTTCCGCCTGACCCACGAGGTCCGCGGCGACGAGGTCGGGATCGGCCGTGTCGTCGGCGATCACGCAGATCTCGGTCGGGCCTGCCAGCACATCGATGCCGACGCGCCCATAGAGGATGCGCTTCGCTTCGGCCACGTACTTGTTGCCCGGCCCGGCGATCACATCGGCTGCCTTGCCGGTGATCAGGCCGAAGGCCAATGTCGCAATCGCCTGCACCCCGCCAAGCGTGAGGATCACGTCGGCGCCAGCGACGGCCATCGCGTGCAACACCACCGGGTGGATGCCCCGGCGCTGGAATGACGGCGAGCATGCGACGACGAACGGCACTCCGGCAGCCTTGGCGGTCGTGATGCTCATGATCGCCGACGCGACGTGCGCGTAGCGCCCGCTCGGAACGTAACAGCCGGCCACATTCACAGGAATGAGGCGTTGCCCGGTCACCAGGCCCGGGTGCAATTCGGCCTCGAACTCGTGCAGGCTCTCGCGCTGACGCAGCGCGAACGCACGCACCTGGCGATGGGCGAACGCGATATCCGCGCGCACTCGCGCGGGCAGCTCCAATCCGGCTTTCGCAATCGCATCGGCCCCGACGACGAAGTCCCCGGTCCAGCCGTCGAGCCGCTCGGCGTACTCGCGCACTGCCAGCTCGCCGCGCGCCTCGATGTCGCGCAACATGCGTTCGACTGTTTCGCGCGTATCCGCCGCGCCGGTGGCCGGCGTGCACGATGCGCGCTTCAGAAACGTGGCCACCGCCGGCCTCCTTCATTACTTGCAATCGTTCGCCCGACGGTACGCTGTCCGGCACGATACTGTCAACGAGCGAGCAAAACGGCGCAAGCGGAGGTCCGCGGCTGGATGTGCCTGTGTGATGCGAAGCCCTTCACCGTCGTTGCAGCAAATCAGTCTAAGTTGTTGACGAAAGCATCGGACTGGCTCCCGCTGGTGCGTTCCAGCCGGGACACTTCGGCGAAAAAGTGCTGCAGTTTCGGGCCGATACGCTGCAGTTCGCGGCGATGCATCGCCGCGAGCTTGGCCAGCACCTGGCGGCCGCGGCCGGTGAGACGCAACTCGACCTTGCGTCGGTCGACGCTCGACTGCTCGCGAACGATCAGTTTTTCCTGTACCAGCCGGTCGACCAGGCCGACGGCGCTGTTGTGCTTGATGAACAGCTGCTGCGCCAGATCGCTGATCGACACGCGCTGGTCCTCCGGGCATCCGCGCAGTACGAGCATGGCCTGGTAGTGCTGGGTGGTCAGCCCCGCCTTTGCGGCGGCGGCCTCGCTGAAGCGCATGAATCCGCGCAACGCATGGCGGAACGCCGCAAGGTGCGCATAGTCGCCTGTATTCAGTTTGAATCGCCTCTCGGCCTTCTTCAGTTCCATTGCGCCTGCTCTTTCGGCCCCCGCCCCACCACAACGTCTCCTACACGGGTAATATCGTGATCCGATATACTTCGGGAATATCGCCTCGCGATATATTACCGGGAGTCTACACCTAGGAGGAGAATGCCATGCAGGATCGCAAGTCAAATTCGTACACCCACAGCCGCCGCGACTTCATTCGCAGGACTATCGGCGTCGCTGGCGGTCTGGCCCTGCCGGCAGGGATCGTGTCACGAGCTTTTGCCGCGGATCATCCGCCGATAGGCAGTTACCCGGCGGGCTCATCGGGCGACTCGGTCTTCATCGGCATCAGCGTTCCGCGAACCGGCACCTATGCATTGCAGGGCGAGGACGAGCTTAAGGGTTACATGCTCGCGATCGAACACATCAATGCCGGCAATCCGCTGATCAAGGCGATGTCGCCAAAGTCGAAGAAAGGCGTCCTGGGCAAGGAAGTGAAGTACGGCGTGGCCGACTCCGCGGCTAAGCCTAACGATGCCGTGCAGGCGCAGCAGCGCTTCATCACCGAGAACAAGGCAGTGTTGATTACGGGATCGACATCGAGCGCGGTCGCCGTGGCGCTCAACAAGCTGGCGCAACGCGAGAAGGTGCTCTACGTCGCTGGCATCTCGGGTTCCAACGACACCACCGGCAAGGACTGCGTACGGTACGGCTTCCGGCAGTGCTTCTACGGCCAGACAGCAGCGGCGGCGATCGGTCCCGTCATCGTCAAGGCCTTCGGCAAGAACAAGAAGGCCGCCTACATGACGCCCGATTACACATACGGGCACACTGTCACCAAGTCGATGCAGGATTATCTGAGCACTGCCGGGTGGACGACGGCCACGGACCAGGTTTCGCCGCTCGGCGCGCCGGACTTTTCGTCGTACCTGCTAAACGTCGCCAACTCCGGCGCTGATGTGTTGATCAACGTCAACTGGGGTCACGACGCGGTGCTGTCGATCCAGCAGGCGAAGCAGTTTGGCATCTTCGACAAGATGAAGCTGGTAGTGCCGTATCAGGTGCCGTTCCTTGCCCGCGAAGTCGGCAACAACCTGATGTCCGGCGTCTATGCCGCCACCGACTTCTGGTGGACGATGGAGGACAAGTACCCGCTTGCCAAAATGTTTGTCGACTCGTTCGAGAAGAAATACGGATACAAGCCGGAATGGGGCGCCGAGAACAGCTACATGGAATTTGCCTTGTGGGCCGAAGCCGTGGAGAATGCGGGCAGCTTTTACCCGCCGGACGTCATCAAGTCGTACGAGGCCGGCCGCAAGATCCAGTCGATCGTGGGTGAGGTGTACTGGCGCGCCCAGGACCATCAGCTGGTGAGGCCGGTGGTCATCGTCAAGGGCAAGCAGCCCAACGAGATGAAGAGCAAAGACGACTACTACGACATCGTTCAGATCGACCCCGGCCTGCCGCTGATGCAGGCGCCGGTAGCGTTCGGGTGCGACCTCGGCCCGTACACCTGAGATTCAACGGCAAGGAAGAACACCGTGTGCGACGATCGCCGCACACGGTGCGTATGCGCAGCTCAAGGTGAGTTCGGGCAAAGAAACTTCATGAACGATCGCCGTGATCAATTGGCCTAATTTCCTCTCGCAATTGTTCAACGGCCTCGTGCTCGGATCGCTGCTGGCTCTGATCAGCTCCGGGCTTACGATCATCTACGGGACGCTCGGCGTGCTGAACCTGGCGCATGGCGCCATGTTCATGCTGGGCGGCTATGCGGGCTACGTCGCCTTCCAGGCCACGGGATCTTTCATCGTCGCAGTGATTGCCGGCACGCTGTTCATGGCGGTTGTTGGCGTGCTGATGGAACGCCTCATCATCCGTCACTTTTATGCCCGTCCGCATGAAGATCAGCTTCTGCTGACCTTCGGTCTATCCATCTGCTTTGTTGAGCTTGTCCGCTTTTTCTTTTCGAGCGCGTCCAAGATGGTGCCGCCGCCGCCGCTGTTGTCGGGCATCACCTCGCTCAGCGTCATGCTCTATCCGACTTATCGCCTGGCCCTGGTGGGCATCGTGGCGGTGGCGCTCTTGGTGCTCTACTTCGTCCTCTACCGCACACGTCTCGGCATGATCGTCCGCGCCGGGATCGAGGACTCCGTCATGGTGGATTCCCTCGGCATCGACGTCTACCGCGTGTTCATGGTGGTATTCGGCATTGGCGCGATGGCTGCGGGCTTTGCCGGCATCGTCAATGCGCCTGTCGTCTCGCTCACGCCGGACGTCGGCGAGACGATCCTGGTGCAAACCTTCGTCGTCGTCGTAATCGGCGGCGTCGGCTCATTTCCCGGAGCGGTGCTCGGCGGCCTGATCGCCGGTGAGATTATCAGTATCACGTCGATGGTCAACCCCGGCTACGCATACGTGATGCTGTTTGCCGCCATGACGCTGGTACTGTTGGTGCGGCCGCATGGTCTGCTCGGAACGCGTGGGCGCGAATGAGCGTGCACATCTGATGCAGCGGCCGCGCCGCATCCTGATCGAGACGCTCACCGCGATCGGCTTGATCATCGTGCCGTTCGTGCTGCCTTACTTCGACGCTGCCCCCAACACAGTC
>JBDTNP010000310.1:0-3839 GCA_039933695.1 Betaproteobacteria bacterium
GCCACGCCGGTGATGGCGCAGGACGTTATCCGGCACATCCACACGGTCAGCGACAAGCCGATCCGCTACGTCGTGTTGTCGCATTATCACGCGGTGCGCGTGCTCGGCGCCTCGGGTTATCACGCGCAGCACGAGATCGCCAGCCGCGACACCTACGATCTGATCGTCGAGCGCGGCGAAGCCGACATGAAAAGCGAGATCGAGCGCTTTCCGCGCCTGTTCCAGGCGGTCGAGTCGGTGCCCGGGCTGACCTGGCCGACGCTGGTGTTCGAACACCGGCTGACGCTCTGGATCGGCAAGTTGCAGGTCGAACTGATGCAGATCGGACGCGGCCATACGAAGGGCGACACGGTCGTGTGGCTGCCGCAGGAGCGCATTCTCTTCTCCGGCGACCTCGTCGAATATCAGACGACGCCGTACACCGGCGACGCCTACCTCGCCGACTGGCCGGCGACGCTCGATGCGATCGCCACGCTCAAGCCCGCGAAGCTTGTACCCGGCCGCGGCGCGGCGCTGCAGAACGAAGCCCAGGTCGCGGCGGGTCTCGACGGCACACGCGCATTTATCACCGAGATGTTCGGTGCGGTAAAGGCGGGCGCGGCTTCCGGCAAGGACTTGCGCACCGTGTACAAGGAGACCTACGCAGCGCTGAAGCCCAGGTTCGGCGACTGGGTGATATTCGATCATTGCCTCCCGTTCGACGTGACGCGCGCCTACGACGAGGCGACCAAGTACCGCGATCCGCGGATATGGACGGCGCAGCGCGACAAGGAAATGTGGGAGTCGCTCGAAGGTTAGGCGCTGACTCGCCATCCCGTTGAAGACCTACGCCCATCCGGTCTATCCGTATGTCCGCCCCGCCGAGCTGCGGGGCGCGACGCGACACCGGCCGGTGGTCGTCGCCGGCGCCGGGCCGGTCGGACTGACCGCCGCGATCGATCTCGCGCTGCGCGGGATCGACGTGTTGCTGGTCGACGAGGACGACACCGTCAGCGTCGGCTCGCGGGCGATCTGCTGGTCGAAGCGCACGCTGGAGATCCTCGACCGCCTGGGCTGCGCCGAACGGCTGGTGCAAAAGGGTGTGGGCTGGAACGTCGGCCGGGTGTTCTTTCGCGACGAGCAAGTCTACGAATTCAACCTGCTGCCCGGCGAGGGGCACCGCAGGCCCGCGTTCATCAACCTGCAGCAGTACTGGGTTGAGCAGTTCCTGGTCGAGCGGCTATCCGAGCTTGCGCAGGCCGAGCTCCGCTGGCGCAGCAAAGTCGTTGGCGTCGAACAGAAAGCCGACCGCATCGCGCTGCGCATCGGCGCACCCGATGGCGAATACACGGTGCTTGCCGACTGGCTGATCGCCGCCGACGGCGCGAAGAGCCCGATCCGCAACATGCTCGGGCTCGAATGTGAGGGCCAGGTGTTCCACGACCGGTTCCTGATCGCCGATATTGTGATGAGCTCCGGCTTTCCGGCCGAGCGGCGCTTCTGGTTCGATCCGCCGTTTCATCGCAACCAGTCGGCGCTGCTGCATCGCCAGGCGGACGATGTCTGGCGGGTCGACTTCCAGCTTGGCTGGGACGCCGACCCAGAGGAAGAAAAAAAACCGGAGCGCATTGTTCCGCGTATCCGAGCGATGCTCGGCGACGATGCGCAGTTCGAGATCGAATGGGCGAGCGTCTACACGTTCCAGTGCCGGCGCATGCGCTCGTTCCGGCAGGGGCGCGTGCTGTTCGCCGGCGATGCAGCGCACCTGGTTTCGCCGTTCGGCGCGCGCGGCGCGAACTCCGGCATCCAGGACGCCGACAACCTGGCGTGGAAGCTCGACCTGGTGCTCGCCGGGCAGGCGCCGCAGCAGTTGCTCGACAGCTACGATGCCGAGCGTGCGTACGCGGCCGACGAGAACATCCGGCATTCGACGCGCAGCACCGATTTCATTACGCCGAAGAGCGACGTCAGCCGGTCGTTTCGCGACGCCGTGCTGGGCCTCTCCAAGCGCTACCCGTTCGCGCGAGCGCTGGTCAACAGCGGCCGGCTATCGCTGCCGGCTACGCTGTCGGGATCGCCGCTCAATACGGCCGACGGCGTCGGTGCTTTCGGCAGCGGGCCGGTTCCGGGCGCCGTGGCGATCGACGCGCCGGTCTCCGGACCGCGCGGCAACTGGCTGCTCGGTTATCTCGGCGGCGGGTTCACCTTGCTGTGCTTTGGAGGCGGCGTGCCCGGCGATGCCGTGCGTTCGCTTGCCGGCCACGGCATTGCATGCACGGTCGTGCAAGTGGGCGGTCAGCCGACGGCTGGCACCTGCCTGATCGAGGACAGCGAAGGCCTCGCGGCCAGGCGTTACGACGCGAGGTCCGGCACCTGCTATCTGATGCGCCCAGACCAGCATGTCTGCGCGCGCTGGCACGCGTTCGAGCTCGGCGCCGTGCGCGCGGCGATCGCGCGTGCCACCGCTCATGCCGCGGAGGCGGCGAAGGCGGCATGACGGCGCTGAACACCGAAATGAATCTGTCGGCGCCCGATGACTTCTATCAGGAGCTGATCGATGCGCACCGCGATCTTAGCGAGGCGCAAAGCGCGTTGCTAAATGCGCGCCTGATCCTGCTGCTGGCCAACCACGTCGGCGATCTTGCGGTGCTGCGCGAGGCGCTCGCCGCGGCACGCCGGGACCTGGGCGCGGTAAAATGAGCTTCAGCGGGACGATGCGCCGCGGCCAGACCCCATGACGATCAAGACGACCGAGCGCCGACGCGGCGCAAGCAGCGCGGCGCCAGCCGCGGAAACCCCGATCGCGGATGCCGCCTTGAGCTACCAATCGGGATTCGGCAACGCGTTCGCCACCGAAGCGCTGCCCGGCGCGTTGCCCGAAGGTCAGAATTCGCCGCAGCGCGCGCCGTATGGCCTCTACGCCGAGCAGCTGTCCGGAACGGCGTTCACCGCGCCGCGCGCTACCAATCGCCGCGCCTGGCTGTACCGCATCCGGCCGGCCGCCGTGCACGAGCCTTTTCGCCGGATCGACAACGGTCGCATCGAAAGCCGCTTCGATCAAGTGCCGACGCCGCCCGATCAGCTGCGCTGGGATCCGCTGCCGATGCCATCGGCGACGGCGCCGACCGACTTCATCGATGGTCTGGTGACGATGGCCGGCAACGGAGCGCCCGCGGCGCAGAACGGCTGCGGCATCCACATGTACGCGGCGAATCGGTCGATGCACGATCGCTTTTTCTACGATGCCGACGGCGAGCTCTTGATCGTGCCGCAGCAGGGAAGGCTGCGCTTCGACACCGAGCTCGGGCGCATCGCGGTGGCGCCGCAGGAGATCGTCGTGATTCCGCGCGGCGTGCGCTTCCGCGTCGAGCTGCTCGATGCCGAGGCCCGCGGCTATGTGTGTGAAAACTTCGGCGCCCCGTTCAGGCTGCCCGACCTGGGCCCGATCGGATCCAACGGACTCGCCAATCCGCGCGATTTCTTGGCGCCCACCGCATCGTACGAGGACCGCAGCGGCCGCTTCGAGCTGGTTGCCAAGTTCATGGGCAATCTGTGGTCGGCCGCGATCGATCATTCGCCGCTGGACGTCGTCGCCTGGCACGGTAACTACGCACCGTACAAGTACGACCTCAGGCGCTTCAATGCGATCGGGTCGACCAGCTACGACCACCCCGATCCGTCGATCTTCCTGGTGCTGCAATCGCCGAGCGATACGCCCGGCGTCGACACGATCGACTTCGTCATTTTCCCGCCACGCTGGCTGGTGATGGAGCACACGTTCCGCCCGCCGTGGTTTCACCGCAATGTCGCCAGCGAGTTCATGGGCCTGATCGCCGGCGTCTACGACGCCAAGGCCGAAG
>JBDTNP010000311.1:0-3171 GCA_039933695.1 Betaproteobacteria bacterium
GGCGAGCTGCTCGCATTCGATCTCGGTGAAGCCGCGCGTCGTGATCGCGGGACTGCCGATGCGCACGCCGCTGGTGACGAACGGCTTTTCGGGATCGTTCGGGATCGCGTTCTTGTTGACGGTGATGTGCGCGGCCGACAGCGCGGCCTCGGCGTCCTTGCCGGTGATCTTCTTCGCCCGCAGGTCAACCAGGAACATGTGCGAGTCGGTGCCGCCGGAAACGATGCGCAATCCCCGCTCCTGGAGCACGGTCGCGAGCACACGCGCATTCTCGACGACGCGCTCCTGGTAGATCCTGAACTCGTGTGTCAGCGCCTCCTTGAACGCGACTGCCTTGGCGGCGATGACGTGCATCAGCGGCCCGCCCTGCAGTCCGGGAAACACCGCGGAGTTGATCAGCTTCTCGTGCTCGGCGCCGGCGAGAACGAATCCACCGCGCGGTCCACGCAGCGTCTTGTGCGTTGTGCTGGTGACGAAATGCGCGATGCCGACCGGGCTCGGATAGACACCGGCGGCGATAAGCCCCGCATAGTGCGCCATGTCGACCATCAGGTACGCGCCGACCGAGTCGGCGATCGCCCGGAAGCGCTTCCAATCGATGACCCGCGAATACGCCGACGCGCCGGCAATGATCAGTTTCGGCTTGTGCTGACGGGCCAGCCGCTCGGCGCCCGCATAGTCGATCAGCTCGGTCGCCGGATCAAGGCCATAAGCGACGACGTTGAACCACTTGCCGGACATGTTGACCGGCGAGCCATGGGTCAGATGGCCGCCGTGCGGCAGGCTCATGCCCATCACCGTGTCGCCGGGCTGCAGCACCGCGAAAAAGACCGCCTGGTTCGCCTGCGCGCCCGAATGCGGCTGCACATTGGCGTACTCGGCATCGAACAGCTTTTTGACGCGATCGATCGCGAGCTGTTCGGCGATGTCGACGAATTCGCAGCCGCCGTAGTACCGCTTGCCCGGATAGCCCTCCGCGTACTTATTGGTCAGCTGCGACCCCTGCGCCGCCATGACCGCCATGCTGGCGTAATTTTCTGATGCGATCAGCTCGATATGCGTCTCCTGACGCGCGTTTTCGCCGGTGATGGCTTTCCACAGCTCTGGGTCGGCCTGACTGAGTGT
The DNA here is from genome assembly GCA_039933695.1 of Betaproteobacteria bacterium. Taxonomy (GTDB): domain Bacteria; phylum Pseudomonadota; class Gammaproteobacteria; order Burkholderiales; family Casimicrobiaceae; genus PALSA-1003. The sequence continues at coordinate 1,126 of JBDTNP010000311.1, forward strand.
CTGCGCGCGGTGAGGCATGGAGGGTTTGGCGTGAGCGAAAGCGCGCATTTTACCACCGCGATCCCGGCTGCCGCAGTGCGGCGAGGCCGATTGCCATTGCCGCCATCGCGGGTTAATCTTCCACGCGCGCCGCAAAGGGCATGGCGCGATCCTTTGCTCAACGATCGGTGTCGGTCGTTTCCCGCCTGGTACGCCAACCGCCCGGAGGTCGCCGTGTCTTTGCTCCTCTCGCTGTCGCGACTTATCGACCGCATCAGCGAGCGCATTGGCCAAGGGTTGTACTGGTTGATCCTGGTCACGGTGCTGATCAGCGCCGCCAACGCCATCGTGCGCAAGGCGTTCAACTACAGCTCGAACAGCTATCTCGAGGCCCAGTGGTATCTGTTCTCGGCGATCTTCCTCGGCGCCGCCGGCTACACACTGTTGCGCAACGAACACGTGCGCATCGACGTCATTTCCGGGCGGCTGTCGCGCCGGGCCCAGATCTGGATCGACATTTTCGGAACGATCTTTTTCCTGCTGCCGATGGCGATCCTCATCGGCTGGCTCGGCTGGCCGGTGTTCGTCGATTCGTACGTCCGCGACGAGGTGTCGAGCAACGCCGGCGGGTTGATCATCTGGCCTGCGCGCCTGCTGGTGCCGGCCGGCTTCCTGCTCCTCGCCGTGCAGGGCATCTCCGAACTGATCAAGCGGGTCGCCTTCCTGATGGGCCGGGCCCCCGATCCGCTCGAGAAGCATCATGAAAAAACGCTCGAAGAGCAACTCGCGGAAGACATCCTGCGCGCGCGCGGCGAAGAATCGCTCGCCGCGGAAATCGCGGCCCAGGCGACCAAGCCCGACGGGGGCAACCGATGAGCGCGCGCGCCGAAGGCAGCCCGCAGGGCCGTTCGCGCGCGATTCGGCAGGGGACCGACCGCAGGTCGATCGCCCCGCGCCAGGCGGCCAGTGAGGCCGAGCAGTGAGCGCCTTCCTGGTCGCGAACATCGCGCCGCTGATGTTCGTGTCGCTGATCATCGTGTTGCTTATCGGCTACCCGGTGGCCTTCTCCCTTGCCGCCGTCGGCATCGCGTACGCGCTGCTCGGAATCCAGCTCGGACTGCTCACTCCGTCGCTGGTCCAGGCGCTGCCCGAGCGTGTCTGGGGCGTGATGTCGAACGAGACGCTGCTTGCGGTGCCGTTCTTCACCTTCATGGGGTTGATCCTCGAACGGAGCGGCATGGCGGAGGACCTGCTCGAGACTATCGGACAGGTGTTCGGACCCGTGCGCGGCGGGCTCGCCTATGCCGTCATATTCGTCGGCGCACTGCTCGCGGCGACTACCGGCGTCGTGGCGGCGTCGGTCATCGCGATGGGGCTGATCTCGCTGCCCATCATGCTGCGCTACGGCTACGATCGGCGCTTCGCCACCGGCGTCATCGCGGCATCCGGGACGCTGGCGCAGATCATTCCGCCGTCGCTGGTGCTGATCATCATGGCCGACCAGCTCGGCAAGTCGGTCGGCGACATGTACGCCGGCGCGTTCATTCCGGGCATCACCCTCGCCTGCATGTATGCCCTCTATGCCGTCGGGGTATGCACAGTGAAGCCGCATTGGGCGCCGGCGCTTCCGCTGGAAGCGCGCACCTTGCGCGAGCCCAGCGGCGCAAGCGGCACGCGTTCGCTGCTGGTGCTGACGATCATCGCTGCCGCGTCGGCGATCGCGTTCGCACACTGGCAGTACGGGCCCGACGACCCCACCGACGAAATGCTGGTCGTGGCCACCAGCGTCGGCACGGGGGTGGCGTTCGTGATCGCATCGCTCAACCGGCTGTTCAAGCTCGGGCTGCTGTCGCGTCTGGCCGAACGCGTGGTCTTCGTGCTGATACCGCCGCTGGCGCTGATCTTCCTGGTGCTCGGCACGATTTTCCTCGGCGTCGCGACGCCGACAGAAGGCGGCGCGATGGGCGCAACCGGCGCGCTTGTCATGGCCCTGGCGCGCAACCGGCTAACCTGGAAGCTGCTGCGCCAGGCCATGGATACGACCGCCAAGCTCTCGACCTTTGTCGT
>JBDTNP010000312.1:0-11668 GCA_039933695.1 Betaproteobacteria bacterium
GTCTGGAACTCCTTTACGCGCAGGAAAGTCTTCTTGTCGAAAATGCCGATCGCGTATACGACGCCGGTCGGCTGCGCGCACTCCCGGGAAACTTACTGCTTCAAATCGACCGCCACGAACACCAGCGCCGAATCGCCGTTGTAATCGGGCGCCGCGTCGGCCGGCCTGGCCGCGACAAGCGCGCGCCCTTCGTCCGAATCCGGCAACGGAGAGCGTTCGAACAGTGTCAGCTTCGGCGCGGTGGCGGCGTCGAACGAAATTACCATCGGCACGTCGCGCGTTCCGATGCCCCACACCCGCACGAACGTCGGCTCCTTGCCGTTCAGCTGATCGACACCGACGGCTTGCTGACTATCGAGCCGGATCGACTGTATGCCGGACTCTGGCGCGATACCGATACCGATCTGAAAGCCGCCGCGGCCGCTGCGCAGCGTTCCTCGTACCACCGTCGTGCCGCCCTCCGTCGCGACCTCGTTGACGGCGAAGCTCGGCGCCGGCAGGTGCGGCCCGGTTGCGTCCTTGAATCGCCCTCGCCCCTTCGACAGCCCGAGCTGGCGGTACTCCTCGTCCTTCTGCGGAAACCCTTGAGCCCGTAGAAATCTCTCGTCCGGCGCGCCGACAAAGGCGATCAGCCAGCGCGGTTTCGCCCCCTGGTCGTCGTAGTAGATGATATCCAGGCCGCGGGGATGCCCTGCCGCATAGGCGGGTGTCTGGCTCGCGACCGCCGCCGCGCCCGCGACCACCAGCGCGCAGAGAGCCGATAGCGCCCACGCGGCGCGCGATCGATCGCCAGGGCCTGCCGCAAAGACCGGCACCAGCGCCAGCGAGAATGGAATCAGCACCAGAATCTTGTACTGACTCAGATCGAAGCCGAGCACGAGCTCGAGCCCAAGAAAGAAAGCGAGCAAAAAGAAAGCTGCGAGAGCGAATCCGGCCAGCGCGGTCGCTCGCAGCGAGCGCGCCGGTCCTTTATGCAGCAGAGTCTCGATCCATCCGGCGATCGCGACGCCGAATACCGGCCAAAGGAACGGATACGACGCGCCGCCGATCGTGAGCGCGACGCCGACCGCGAGCAACGCAAGCACGACCCAGTTCACCAGCAGCAATGCGCGTGCATCGACGCGCGAGCCGGCGGCTCCGGCGACGATCAACGGAACGAGTATTCCGCCGCTCGCGAGCGCGACGCGACCGGGCCACGGCTGCGGATGATCGAGCGGATGCACGCCGGGCCAGATGCCCAGCGGATACGACAGCAGCCATCCGAGGGCAAACAGCAGCACCGGCACGGCGAGCAAAGCAGCCGCGGCCCAGGCCGTCGTACGCAAGGTGAACGCGTCCCGATGCGCGGCTATCAGTCCGATCAGCCCCAGCAGCGCGACGAACGCGATCGGCACATTGATCGCGGCCGGCCAGACCACGGTGAAGAGGCCGAAGACATCGAAGAAACCGGCATCGGACGACGCATTCAGCGTTGCGAGATCGGCGTCGGCAAGCGCGCCGGTGACTTCGAACGCATGCTCACCGGCGTGCTGCAGCGATCGACGGTCGATGTATCGAAGATTGTCCCGGACCGAGTGATAGAGCGAGGCCGAATTCGAGAACGCGAAATTGAAGCCCGACAATCCCAGCTTTCGATACACCGAAAAGTCGGTGTCGTTGGGTAGCAATTTGTAGACTTCGTAGCTGACCGAGCTGGCCGATGGCCGCGCAACGGTGCGGGCGAATAGATTCATCAGTCGCGCGTTGCCGGGACCGGTTTCAAACATCATGCTTGGCCCCGACGCGCCACGCGCCTCGAAGTTGACGACGACTCCGACGCGGCGCATCAGCGTATGGTGCTCGGCAAACGCGCGCGCACCGCGCAAGCCGGTCTCCTCGCCGTCGGTGAGCAGAAAGATGCCGTTGTTCCGGGTAGCCCTTGCAGTGAAGGCGCGAGCGAGCTCGAGCACGACGGCGACACCCGCGCCATCGTCACTGACGCCCGGGCCCGCAGGCACGCTGTCGTAGTGCGCGGTTGCCAGCACGGCCTTGCCGTCGCCAGTTCCCTTGTGCACGGCGATGATGTTCTCGACCGCGGTGCAGCCGGCATTGCGCGGGGCGGCATCGCATTGAAACGCCGCCTGCACTTCGGGCGCGTATCCGGCCGACTTGAGCTCGGCAAGGATACGGTCGCGCACGACGGCGTTTTCGGGCGAGCCGGCCGTATGCGGACGTTGCTCGTTGAGCAATGCCGACAGCGTCGCGAACGCATGCTCTTCGGAGAACGCGGTCCGGGTCGCGTCCGATGGCGCGATCAACTGCGATTGCCATAAATGTAGCAGCACCGCCGTGATCGCCACGGCGAACGCAAAACCTGCAACGACTCCGAACCGGCCGCTTCGCATCGCGCCTCCCCGAAGGCGCAATGCTAATCGGTTTTACCCTGCGGTCTAGGGGAAGCTGGCCGGAGACGAAAACGGCTTCGCGGCATCGACCACGAACATCACCAGCGATTGCAGGTCCGCCGAGCCGGTGCTCGAGACCTGCATCGGCGTATCGGCTCCATGGCCGGTCGCGCCCTCGTTCGCCGCCACGCGCATTACGCCATGCGGCGCGCGGCTGCTCGATTCGCCTGCGAGCACGTAGAACGCTTCGGACCCAGGATGCGAATGCACCGGCGTTATGCTGCCCGGCGGGCCGCTGGCTTCGTTGACTCGAAGCAGATACTGGGTTGCCGCCACGCGGGGGATCGGTCCGACCTCGGCGACCTTGGTCCCGCCGGCCGATGCGCCGCCCGCCGGGCCGAGCGTTAACAGCCAAACCCTGCCTCGCGACTCGGCGACGAGGCTCGTCGGACCCGCGGCAGCCTGAGCCGACGCGACCCCGGGAAAATTCTCCAGCCGCCAGAACAGCGGGCCGGCGGGCAACTCCGTCACCTTCTTTTCGGCCAGCGGCTTGATGACAAGCACCTGCTGACCGATCGCCGGCGATTGCCGCAGTCCCAGTGCGGACGCGACAATGACCAGCATGAGTAGCGGAAACCGTTTCATCGGGACACCTCCTCGATAAGCACGTTGATCTGATCTGCACCGACAGTCGCATTGAACGTGCGCAAGGGGCAAAAAGTCCCGAAGAAACGGCTAAACTTTGGCGAAGGATGCGCAACACCGTGCAATTCAGTCGATCGAATCCGCTGGCTCGAGGCAAAATCGTGCCCGTTGGCGTTGAGCCCTCACCCGCGTCCGGCAGCGGCAGGCTGCGGATCGGCGACTGGACGGTCGAGCCCGCGTTGAACGAGCTTTCGGCCGAGGATAAGTCCGTGAAGGTCGAGCCGAAGGCCATGTCGGTGCTGATGTATCTCGGAGATCGCGCCGGACAGGTCGTCAGTCGCGAAGCGCTGCTTGCCGCCCTCTGGCCGGGCGTGGTCGTCGGTGACGATGCGCTGACCCAGGTCGTCATCAAGTTGCGCAAGGCACTGGGCGATACGCCGGAAAAGCCCGCCTATATCCAGACCATCTCGAAGCGTGGCTACCGTCTGATCGCACCCGTCGTCAGGTCGGAGACGACGCCCTCCGCACCGATTCCGGACTCGGCGGCACCGAGGGCGCAAAGCAAGCAGCGCATTGCGTGGATAGCAGCAGCCGGGACATCCGTGCTCCTGCTCGCGGCAGCCGCCATCTGGTGGAGCAACGGTGAGCGCGGCGCGGGCGCCCTGCGGAGTCAGCCGGCGATTCCCGACACCGAAGCGGCCAGCGACGCGCAACCGACCGTTACCGTCAGGCCCTTCGAGGCAGTCGGCGACGATCCCCAGGCCGCGCTGCTGGCTCGGGGCATTACCGCGGACCTCATCACCGATCTCTCGAAGCTGTCCGGACTCCGGGTCATCGACCTCGCGCCCTTGGGGGGAAAGGCGAGCGCCGACACGCCGGCCAGCGTTCCGCCCATCCGCTACGTCGTGTCCGGAACCGTGCAACGCGTCGACCAGCGTTTGCGGCTGCACGTCTATCTGACCGACGGCGAGACAGGGAAACAGTTGTGGTCCGAGCGGTTCGATCGCGCGCCGAGCGACCTGTTCGCGATCCAGGACGAGCTTGGTCCGAAGGTTCTGCAGATTCTGCCGGCGAAGGTGAGCGAAGCCGAGCTGCGGCGCGTGGCGCAGCGATACACCCGCAACCTGGAAGCCTTCGAATACTTCCAGCGCGGGCAATCGGCGCTGCTCGTCCGGCAAAAAGCGGAGAACGAGACCGCGCGCGACATGTTCCGGCGCGCGATCGCGCTGGACGCTGCATTCGCTCGCGCGTATGCCGGTCTCGCGCTGACCTACGCCGCCGACTACCGCAATCAGTGGACCGGAGACGGCCCCGCCGCGCTCGACCGTGCGCTGGAAATGGCGCGGACCGCATACCAAATCAATCCAGACATTCAGGAGACATACTGGGTGCTCGCTTTCGTCCACATGGAACGGCGTCAGCACGAGCAGGCGCTGCAATACCTGCGCACCGCGGTCGGGCTCTATCCGTCGTTCGCTGACGCCTACGCGCTGATGGGCGGCATCGACACCTACATCGGGCGTCCCGCCGACACGGTGCCGCTGCTGCGCACCGCGATGCGGCTCGATCCCGAGGCAGGCGATCTCTACTTCCTGCTGCTCGGCCGCGCCTATCTGTTTCTCGGCGATCTGGAGCAGGCGCGGGTCAACCTGGAGCATGCGCTGGCGCGCAACCCGGTCAACCTCGAGGCGCATGTCTACATGGCGGCGCTGCACGTGCTCGCCGGCGACAAGGCGGCTGCGGCGTGGGAAGCGGAGGAGATCCGGACGCTGCGCCCGGGCTTTTCCAGCCGCGCCTGGCTGGAAACCTATCCGATGACCGACGCTGCGCAGCGGACCAGGCTCGTCGAAGCGCTGGGCCAACTCGCGTTCTGAAGTCATCCGCCCGACCGACGGCGGGCGCGGCGGACCTCGAACTAATAGCGCTTGGTCAGCGTCATGATCTGACCTTCGCGCCGGATGTCCATGCGATTGAGGAAGCTCATGCCCAGCAAGGCGACCGGCAGGCTGTCGCCTTCCATGACCACCGCGTCGACGTTGTTCACGACGAGATCGCCGATGCGCACGGTATCGAGCTTGATCCGGTAGGCGGCTGCGATGCCGTTGGCGGTTTCCATCACCGTCTTGCGGCCCTTCAGATAGTCGAGTCCGAGGCGCCGCGCCTCGCTGGCGGGAAGCGAAATGAATGTCGCGCCGGTATCGATCGTGAACCGGATCGGAGCGCCGTTCACCTGGCCGTCGGCGACAAAATGACCGCGCTCGTCGACGGTGGCCATCGCGGATGCCGCCGTCGTCGGCTGCATGCGCGCATGGCCAAGTCCGAGCGCCATCCGCTGTCCCTGGATATCGAACGTCGCGCCGTCGGGCTCGACGGACAGCAGGACGATGCCCTCGCGGGTCTTCTGACCGACCGACAGCGTTTGCAGCGCGCCGCCGTCGATCTGCACGACGGCCTTGTTCGGGAACAGGCCGACGAGGTTGACGTCGAGCGCGACCGCGCCGGTCGAGACCAGCAGTCCGGCGGCGATCGAAGCAAAGCGATGACGACGATCCATGGTGAGAGGCCCGCTCGATCGAATCAGTGGTCTTTTTCGCGACGCACCCGCATGATAGTCTTATCCACGCAAACCTCGTGCCAGGCGAACGAACTCGCCCTCCCCGATCTGCCTACGACTCGATGACCTCCAACACGCACGCCGACGCTTCGACGCCGTCGTTGCCGACCGGTACGGTGACGTTCTTGTTCACCGATATCGAAGGCAGCACGCGGCTGTGGGAGTCGCAGCAGACGGCGATGCAGGCAGCCCTGCCGCGGCATGATTCCCTGGTGCGCCAGTGCATCGCGCACCATGGCGGCCATGTGTTCAAGACCGGCGGCGATGCCTTTTGCGCGGCGTTCCACACCGCGCCCGATGCGCTGGCGGCGGCACTCGAGTCGCAACGCGCGATCCACGCCGAGCGCTGGCCCGAATCGGCGAAGCTCCGCGTGCGCATGGCGATCCATACCGGCGCGGCCGAATTCCGTGACGGCGATTATTTCGGCGCCCCGCTCAATCGCGTCGCCCGCCTGCTGGCGGCCGGCCATGGCGGCCAGACGCTGCTGTCCGAGTCGACGCACGATCTTTGCCGCGATCACCTGCCGCCGCTGGTCACCGCCAAGGCGCTGGGCGAGCACGGGCTCAAGGATCTGGCACGGCGCGAAGCGGTGTTCCAACTCTGCCATCCGGACCTGCCGCAGAGTTTCCCACCGCTGAAGACGACACTCGCTCCGCTCGACCGCGAGACGCCGTCGATCGCGGTGCTGCCGTTCATCAACATGTCCCGCGACGAAGAGAACGAGTATTTCGCCGACGGCCTTTCGGAGGAATTGCTCAACGTGCTGGCGAAGATCCGCGGCTTGCGCGTGGCATCGCGGACGTCGGCATTCTTCTTCAAGGGCAAGGACATCGACATCCCGACGGTCGCGCAAAAGCTCAACGTCGCCACGGTTCTCGAGGGCAGCGTGCGCAAGTCGGGCAAGCGGGTGCGCATCACCGCGCAGCTGATCCAGGTCGCGACCGATTCGCACCTGTGGTCGGAGACCTACGACCGCGAGCTCGAGGACATCTTTGCCGTCCAGGACGACATCGCGCAGTCGGTGGTCAAGGAGTTGCGGGCGGCGCTGCTGGGCGAGGGCCTCGGCGCCGCCGCGGAGGCGAAAGCGAAGGCCGAAGTGCAGGCCGCCGCCGCCGGTCGCGCCGACAATCCCGAGGCCCATCGGCTGTATCTCCAGGGACGTTATTTCATCGACAGGATGACTCAAGCCGACGTGGCGCGCGGCGTCGACTACTTCCGGCAGGCGATCGCGCTCGACCCGGACTTTGCGCTCGGCTGGACCGGCCTGTCGCAGGGTTACCAGTTCCAGGCCGGCTACGGCTGGGCTCCGGTGACCGACGGTTACGAGCGGGCGCGCGATGCCGCCAAAAGGGCGCTGGCGCTTGCGCCGGACCTTGCGGAAGGACACGTCTGTCTCGGGCATGTCCTCGAGGCTCACGACTGGGACTGGGAAGGCGCCAACGCGGAATACCAGCGCGCGTTCGCGCTGGCGCCCGGCAACGCTGACGTCCTTCGCGCCGTCGCGGGCATGACCCGGATTTTTGTCGGCCCGGATGCGGGCATCGACCTTCTGCGACGAGCGGCGGCACTGGATCCGCTGAGCTCGTCCGCCCAACGCATTCTGGGCTTGCGCTGCTTCCTCGCGGGTCGCGTGGACGAGGCGGTGACGGCGCTCAATGCATCCCTTGACCTCAATCCCAAGGCGGGACTGGTCCACTGCTTCCTTTGCGCCACGAGCCTGGCACAGGGCCGGGCGGCCGAAGCACTCGAGTTCGCCGAGCGAGAGGCCCTCCCGGATTTCCGATTGTTGGGCATTGCCCTTGCGCAACATGCGCTCGGCAGCAAGGAAGCATCGGACGCCGCGATGGCGCAGCTGATCGAGCGCCACGGCAAAGAGGCCGCATATCAAGTCGCGGAGGCCTGGGCATGGCGCGGCGAAACCGACCGAGTGTTTGAATGGCTGGAACGCGCCTACACGCAGCGCGATCCCGGTCTGTCGATGACTTCGTCCGACCCGTTCTTCCGGCCGGTACACGGCGACCCTCGATGGTTGCCTTTCCTGAAGAAAATGGGATTCCCCAGTCATTGACTGCGGACGCATGGCCGACTTCGACAAGCCGCTCGAAACCTGGAACGCGCGCTTTGCGCGCGACGATTACCTGTTCGGCGAGGAACCGAACGCGTTCCTGCGCAAGCACGCGCATTTTCTGCGGCGCGGCAGCTCGGTGCTGTGCGTCGCCGATGGCGAAGGACGCAACGGCGTCTGGCTCGCCGAGCAGGGTCACCGCGTCACCTCGTTCGACTTCGCACCCAATGCGCTCGCGAAGGCGAAGCGACTGGCGCAGCGGCGCAAGGTCAGCGTCGATCAGCGGCTCGGCGACGCCTACACCTGGCCGTGGGCTCCCAGCGAGTACGACGCGCTGGTCGCGGTGTTCATCCAGTTCCTGCCGCCGCACCGGCGCGACGAGGCTTTTGCTGGAATGATGTCCGCTATAAAGCCCGGAGGTCTGTTCTTCCTCGAAGGCTATCGCCCCGAGCAGGTCGATTACGGCACCGGCGGACCGCCGCGGCGCGAGCACATGTACACCCGCGAGTGGCTGCAAACGATATTCGCCGGCTGGGAGATCCTGGTCCTCGACGACTATGACGCGGCGATCCAGGAAGGACAGGCGCACGCCGGCATGTCGGCGCTGATCGACCTTGTTGCGAGAAAGCCGACGTAAGCGTTCCTCCACGCAACGCTCGCGGCGCGACCCGCGAGGCGATCCGCCGGCGACGGCGATCTCGGCGTTTTGGCATGACGCTTGCTCCCCTTCCATGTCGGATGAACGCGGCCGGTCACCTCGCTTGCCAGCGAGGCCTCCTCCCGTGCCTAACTCCCTGCATTCGCTGGAGAAACTGACCATGGCCAAACTGCTGATCGTCGACGACGAACCGAACGTCCTGAACGCTTTGCGTCGGATGTGTCTCAATCACGACGCGCCGCCCGCCATTCCGAACCCCCAGGTGATGACCTTCACCTCGCCGGTGCAGGCACTGGCGTATCTGCAGGATCATCCGGTCGATCTGATCATCTCCGACTTCCGGATGCCGGAAATGGATGGCGCCACGTTCCTTACCGAAGCCCGGAAGCTGCAAGTCAATTCGGCTCGCATCATCATCAGCGCCTACGCCGACATCGAAGGCATCATGCGGGCGATCAACGATGCGGGGATTTTCCAGTTCGTCAGCAAGCCGTGGTCCGACCACGAGCTGAAGGCGGCGATCGTGCAGGTCCTCGCGCACCGCGCGCTGCTGGTCGAAAACCAGAAGCTCGCCAACGAGGTTCGCCGCCAGCGCGGCGTCATCTCAGAGCAGCAGGCGGAGCTGGAACGGCTCGAGCTGGAGTCGCCGGGGATCACCCGCGTGCGCTGGGCCGAAGACGGCAGCGTCCTGCTCGAAGACTGAAGAGGAATTTTCGCTTTGTCGATCACCGAAACGGCCGTGGCGCTGGGCGGCGGCAAGACCGCCGACCTCGCCTGGATTCGCGCGCTGTACGAATTCGGCCAGACCGCGGCCTACGGCGCCGATCCGCTGCGCGTGCGGCAGGACATCCTCACGCATATCGTCCAGGGTTTCGACGCTGAAAGCGGATCGATCGCACTGATCGTCGACGGCACCGAGGACGAGCTCGAGATCGCCGCGGGCACCGACCTGCCGCAGGGGATCGTCGGCAGCCGGCTCCAGCGCGGCGTCGGCGTATTCGGCCACGTCGTCGCGACCGGCCAGCCGATTCTCATCAACGGCAACGCCGCGGAAGCTGGACTGCCGCTGCGCGTGTCCGAGCCACGCAACCGGCCCGCGCATTCGGCGATGTGCTGGCCGCTGGTCGTTCAGGAACAGATCATCGGGGCACTTGCGGTCAACCGGGCGACGTCGCGCCAACGCTACACGGTCGAAGACCTCGACCGCGGCCAGGCACTGGCCAGCCTGCTCGCGCTGGTCATCGCCAACCATCGGATGAACGTCGAGCGCGACAACCGTATCGTCGAGCTGTCGACCTTGAACGATACCTTGCAGCGGGTCAACGCGATGCTCGAGGACGCGCAGGGGCAGCTGATCCAATCGGAAAAGCTCGCCTCGATCGGCCAGATCGCGGCCGGGGTTGCGCACGAAATCAACAACCCGGTGGGCTTCGTCTCGTCGAATCTCGGCACGCTGGAATCGTACCTGCAGCGCGTTTTCGCACTGCTCAACGCCTACATTGAAGCGGACCAGGCGACGCCCGGGCCCGCCACTCCGGCCCTGGTGCGTGCCAGGATGCTGCGCACCAGCCACGACTTCGACTTTCTGCGCGGCGACATCGTCGACCTGCTGAAGGAGTCGCGCGAAGGGCTGGTACGCGTCAAAGGCATCGTGCAGGACTTGAAAGACTTCTCGCGCACCGGCGGCGAGGAAGCGTGGGAGATGGCCGACCTGCACGCGGTTCTGGAAAGCACGCTCAACATCGTACGCAGCGAGCTCAAGCGCAAGGCCCGCATCGAGATCAACTACGGAAACCTGCCGAAGGTCGAATGCGTGCCGTCGCGGCTGAGCCAGGTGTTCATCAACCTGCTGGTCAACGCGGGGCAGGCGATCGGCGCGGAGGGCAAGGTGACGCTTTCGACCGGCGTCGACGGCAGCCAAGTGTGGATCCGCGTCGAGGATACCGGGTCGGGCATCAGCGAAGAAAATCTGAGCCGGATCTTCGACCCGTTCTTCACCACCAAGCCGGTCGGCGAGGGCACCGGGCTCGGCCTGTCGGTGTCCTACGCGATCGTGCTGAAGCACGGCGGACAGATCGACGTCGAAAGCGAAGTCGGCGTCGGCACCAGGTTCACCGTGCACCTGCCGATCCGCCACACGGCTGGCGCGGTTGCGCAGCCCGCCGACGATCTCTTCAAATCAGCTGCGTGACACACTGGCGATAGAAGCATAGCCCGGGCGGATGGTTACCCGGACCATCGCACGTCCTGGGCTCGTCTCGCAGCTTTCACTCACGCCCGCACGGCGCGCTCGTACCGAAGCACTGTTTGCGCCGATGGAATCGAACGCCGTCTCGCTGGGCCGCGCACTGGTCGCACACTATCCAACCCCGGAGGGGGATAACTTTGATAGATGACGCCTTATACTGCAGTCTTCATGAAAGAAAATGCGAACATCGAGGCAACTTTCTGTTTCGTCGACATTGCGGGCTATACCGCGCTGACCGACAGCCACGGTGAACTGGCTGCGGCCGATCTTGTCGATGACTTTCGCGGCTTGATCAAGACATGCGTCGAGCCGTCAGGGCATCTGCAGTCTCTTACCGGTGATTGTGCATTTCTCGTATTTGCCGAACCGCTCGTCGCAATAGACGCGCTATCAGCTTTATACAAAGCGATCGCCGATCGGCGAGAGTTCCCAGTCGTTCGCACCGGATTGCATCACGGGGCAGCGCTCCTTCGGGGAGGTCACCACTTTGGCTCAACAGTGAATCTGGCGGCGCGAGTAGCGGCACGGGCTACGGCAGGTCAAATCTTATGCACAAAGTATGTTGCCGACACGCTCACCCGGTCGGCGGTCCCGGATATTGAAGTTGAACACCAAGGTTTGGTCTCTCTCCGGAACTTGCCTCAACCAGTAGACGTGTATGAGGTAGTCCTGCTTGGTTGTCCGCGCGAATACGCGATTGATCCCGTTTGCAAGATGCAAGTGGACACCAGGCGTGCCGCGGGGGACCTTCACTTCAACAACAAGACGTATTGGTTTTGTTCGCTCTCGTGTGTTGAACGGTTTGCCAAGCAGCCTTCGTTGTATGCCCAGCCATCGTAGTGCGGATTCCGCAAACTCCGGGCGCATCTGTCTAGCAATGGCCGCCCATGCCGCGCGTGCGCGGAAGTCTGTGACGCCTGCGTTGCGAGCAGATGACCGGCATGGAGGAGTGCGCAAGGGTGTGTCGATTCTGTGCCCAGAGTCGCCGCGCCATCGCCGGCGGGAGCATGTGAGGAGCTGGGAGCCGGCGGGGACTCCCGCGCGCCGACAAGT
>JBDTNP010000313.1:0-6603 GCA_039933695.1 Betaproteobacteria bacterium
CGATTCGAGCTCGGTGATGGTCAATGCTTCGACACGGTTCGCCGACGGGTTCGAATACGGCCTCGGCGCGGAAATCGGCATCTCGACCAACAAGCTGCACGCGCGCGGGCCGGTCGGCCTCGAAGGCCTGACCAGCCAGAAATGGATCGTGCTCGGCACCGGGCAGATCCGCAGCTGATGCCCGATCCCGCGCCGCGAGGCGTCTGATGTCGGCGTCGGTCACCATCTCGATCGGCACCAACACGGCGATCGCCGCCGCCAAGGGCTTCGGCTGGTTCGTCACCGGGTCGCCGACGCTGTTCGCCGAGACGATCCACTCGCTCGCCGACGTGGCCAATCAGGTCCTGCTGAGGACCGGCGAGGTGCGTGGCAAGATGCCGGCCGACAACGAGCATCCATTCGGGTACGGCCAGGAAAAATACTTCTGGGCGCTGGTTTCCGCCGTCAGCGTGTTCTTCGTCGGCTGCGGACTCAATCTCTACCACGGCATCCACGCGCTGATCCAGCGCGCGCCGGTCGAACCGTTCACGCCGCTGGTGCTCGGGCTATTGCTGTTCGCCTTCGTACTGGAATCGTTCACGCTGGTCGTCGCCCTGCGCGAGATCGGCGGCTGGAAAGGCCTGGTCGCCAACCGCCATAACACGACCGTGCTCGCCGTCGTCCTCGAAGACGCCGTCGCGCTGCTCGGGATCGTGCTGACGCTGGTCGTCGCCGGAGTCTCGTTCGCCTGGGGGCCGCACCCTGGCTTCGACGCCGCGGTCGCGATCGCGGTTGGCGCACTGCTCGGTGCGATGGCTCTGTTTCTGGCGTCGATCAACCGCCGGCTGCTGATCGACATCTCCGACGTCGACCTCGATCGCGCCGCGCAAGGATTCCTCGCTGAGCAGGGCGTCGCCGCCGAGGCGAGCTCGGTCGTCGTCGACGACGATCACGCCGTCGTCTTCCTGCGGGCCCTGCCCGGCAGCGCGCGCCCGTTCGACACCTCGGATTCGTATACGCTGGGCGAAGCCTTGAAGGCGCAGCTGCTGGCGACCGCCGGCAAGACAGTCGACGAGGTCTACTGGAAATTCCCGCTCGCGACGGCGGCGGCCGGCACGGCGAGCGGGCGATGACGCAAGCGATGCAACAACAGATACTCGACTTCTGGTTCGGGCCGCCGGACGGCGCCGAGTACGGGACGACGCGCGATGCCTGGTTTCGCAAGAACGCCACTTTCGACGCCGAGATCCGCCGGCGCTTCGGCGCGGGGATCGAGACTGCGCTGGAAGGCGGTCTCGCCGACTGGACCGCACCGCGCGACGCGCTCGCCCGCGTGCTCTTGCTCGACCAGTTCACCCGCAACTGCTACCGCGACTCGGGACGCGCGTTCGCGGGCGACGCGCAGGGCCTTGCCGCAGCGGCCGCCGTCGTCGATCAAGGGCAGGACCGCGAGCTGATTCCGGTCGAGCGCTGGTTTTTGTACATGCCGTTCGAGCACGCCGAGTCGCCTGTCGCGCAAGCGCGTTCGCTGGCGCTGTTCACGCGGCTTGCGCACGAGACCGGACTGGCCGATCCGCTGGCACGGGCGGAGAAGCACGCCGCAGTCATCCGCCGCTTCGGCCGATACCCGCATCGCAACGCATTGCTCGGCCGTGAATCGACGCCCGAGGAAATTGCCTTTCTCGCCACGCAGGGCAGCAACTTCTGAAGGCTTTGGCTAACATCCGCCAATGGATCTGATCGAAGTCACGCTGGGGCTGCTGCTTGCGGTCGCCGCGGTGGCGGCGCTCGGCAAATGGATCGGGGCGCCGCTGCCGCTGCTGCTGGTTGCCGGCGGCGTGGTCCTGTCGTTCCTGCCCGGTTTCCGCTCGCTCTCGATCGCGCCGGATATCTTCTTTCTGTTGTTCATTCCGCCGCTGCTGTTCGCCGATGCCTGGTTGATACCCAAGCGCGACCTGCTGAAGGTGATCCGGCCGGTGCTGCTGCTCGCCTTCGGCCTTGTGTTTCTGACGGTGCTGGTCGTCGGCTATCTGATGCATTGGCTGGTTCCCGAGCTTCCGCTTGCTGCCGCATTCGCGCTGGGCGCGGTGATCTCGCCGACCGACGCGGTCGCGGTCAGGGCGGTCACCTCGAAGCTCGCGATTCCCTCGCGCGTGTCAACGATCGTCGACGGCGAAAGCCTTATCAACGATGCATCGGGGCTGATCGCGTTCAAGTTCGCGATCGCGGCAGCGATGACCGGCGCCTTCAGCTGGACCAGCGCGGCGCTGCAGTTTTTCGTCTCGTCCGGCGGCGGCTTCCTGCTCGGGCTGGCGACCGCCTGGGCGATAGGCCAGGCGCGGGTCGGGCTGCGCCGGTTCTGTGCCGACGACCCGACCATCCAGACGGTGATCTCGCTGCTGACGCCCTACGCAGCGTATCTGGCGGCGGAGGCGCTGGGCGTCGGCACGATCTTGGCCGTCGTCGGCGCAGGACTCTACGCCGGCGCGCATGACCTGCGCAACCTCGACGCCGCGACACGCGCGCATTCGTGGGAAGTGTGGCGCATGGTGCTGTTCGCCTTCAACGGCCTGGTTTTCGTGCTGCTCGGCGTTCAGCTGCATTCGATCATCGGAGCGCTGTCGCGCTCGAGTGCATTCGAGCTCGCCGGATATGCGCTGGCGCTGTCGGCCATCGTGATCGTGCTGCGCATCCTCTGGGTCTTTCCGGCCGCGTACCTGCCGTTGCTGCTGTCACGGCGAATTCGCGAACGCGAAGGCGTGCACAGTCCGCGCGCAGTGTTTCTGACCGGATGGGCGGGGATTCGCGGGTCGATCACGCTGGCCGCCGCGCTTTCGATTCCGTTCGTGACCTCGACCGGCGCACCGTTTCCGGGCCGAGAGCTGATCATCCTGCTTGCAGCAAGCGTGATCATCGTCACGCTGCTGGTCAACGGCATGACGCTTCCGCTGCTGATTCGCTGGCTCGATATCCGCGGCGACCGCATCGCGGAGCGCGAGGAGCGCGCGGCCCGCATCGCCACCGCACAGGCGGCAATCGAGAGCTTGCGCAAGCGGCTGCCGCGGCTTACGACCAGCGACGAGACCGCGTTCGCAAATTCGCTGCTGGGGCAGTACGAGCAACGGCTGCAGCGCTATTCGGCCAATGCTGAAAGAAGGATGCGGCTCGACGCGCAGCAGGCGGCCGAGCGCCGGATCTGGCTGGCGGCGATCGCCGCCGAGCGCGCCGAGCTGATGCAAATGCGCGAGACAGACGTGATCAACGATGAAGTGCTGCGGCGCCTCCAGGTCGATCTGGACCTGGAGGAAACGCGCATCACCGGCGCGGCGCGCGATGCGATCTGAACGCGGGCGCGCGCGCGACGGCGGCACCCGAAGCGCGGAAGCGTGTCGGCGATGAGCGGCACGATCGGCATCCTGGGGGGGACTTTCGATCCGATTCACTACGGGCATCTGCGCGCCGCCGCGGAGGCGCGGGACCAGCTGCGCCTCGACGAGGTGCATCTGATCCCCGCCAGCGTTCCGCCGCACCGGCCTCCTCCGGTGGCCCCTGCCGAAGCGCGCCTCGCAATGACGGTGCTGGGCTGCACGGAGTTTCCCGGCCTGGTTGCCGACGATCGCGAGATCCTGCGGCCGGGACCGAGCTACACCGTGCAGACCTTGCAGGAAATGCACGAAGAAAACCCGGGCCGGCCGCTGGCGATGATCATCGGCAGCGACGCGTTTTGCGGCATCGCGAGCTGGCGGCGCTGGGAGCAGCTTTTCACGCTCGCGCATTTCATAGTCATCGACCGCCCGGACAGACCTTTCGCGCTGGACGCACTGGAACCGCCGTTGAAAATCCAGTGCGAGAGGCGACTGACGACCGATCCGATGCGCCTCTCGCGGCAGCTCGCCGGCGCAGTCCTGCGGCTGGCGGTGACGCCGCAGCGGATTTCGGCGACCGCGCTGCGCGCGGCGCTCGCCGACGGAGCCGAAGGGCGAGAGCGAATTCACGGTTTGCTTCCCGCCGCGGTTCTGGCTTATATTGAACGCAACCAACTCTATCGATCCGTTCCGGATGCGCGCTAACAAGATTCAGAAGACCGCAATCACCGCCCTCGAAGACATCAAAGCCCGCGACATCACCGTGCTGGATGTCCGCAAGCTCACCAGCCTTTACGACACGCTGATTATTGCCACCGCCGAATCGGGACGGCAGGCCGGCGCGCTGGCGCGCCACGTCCGCGATTCGCTGAAGGCGGCAGGTGCGACCATCGTCGGGGTCGAGGGCGAGACATCGGGCGAATGGGTGCTGGTCGACGCCGGCGACATCGTCGTGCACATCATGCAGCCGGCAGTCCGCAGCTACTACAATCTCGAGGAACTGTGGACGCCGCCCGAACAGCGGCGCCGCGCCCGCGCAGTCGCAGCTTAGCGCGGCGGCATCCAGGCGCGCGATGAAGCTTCGTCTCGTCGCGCTGAATGCGCGGCTTCCTGCCTGGATCACCGCCGGCTACGCCGAATATGCACGCCGGCTGGCGCGCGAATTCACCCTCGAGCTGGTCGAGCTCAAGCCCGAGCCGCGCGATCGTGGCAGAACGACGGCGCAGATCCTCGCCGCCGAAGCCGCGCGGATTGCCAACGCGACCGGCGGCTATCGTGTCGTTGCGCTCGACGAGCGTGGCCAATCCTGGACGAGCGGGGAATTCGCGGCGAAGCTCGCTGCGTGGCGCGAGCGCGCGCTTGCGGTCGCGTTCGTCATCGGCAGCGCGGACGGGCTCGATCCCGCGGTCAAGCGCAGCGCGGATGCCGTGCTGGCGCTTTCCGCGCTAACATTGCCGCACGGGCTTGCACGGGTCGTGCTCGCCGAACAGCTGTATCGCGCAACGAGCATGCTGTCGGGACATCCGTACCATCGCGAATGAGCACGCTTTTCATGCTGACCGAGCGTCCGTCGGTCTATCTGGCTTCGAAAAGCCCGCGCCGGCAGGAGCTGCTTCGGCAGATCGGCGTCGAATTCGAGGAGCTGTTGCTGCGCGAGGCGCCGGGGCGCCGCCGCGACATCGTCGAGGTCCCGCGCAAGGACGAAGCTCCATTCGAATACGTCAAGCGCGTCGCGCGCACCAAGGCCGCCGTCGGCTGGCATCGCATGGGACGCCGCGAGTTGCCACCGAAGCCGGTGCTCGCGGCCGATACCGAAGTCGTCGTCGACGGCGTCGTGCTGGGCAAGCCCAACGACGCAGCCGACGCGGTGTCGATGCTCGAACGGTTGTCGGGCCGCACCCACGATGTCCTGACTGCGGTGGCGATCCGCTGGAACGCGCAGATCGTGCTCGGCCTGTCGGTGTCTCGCGTGAGCTTCCGCGCCATCGCGCGCGCCGAGATCGAGC
The DNA here is from genome assembly GCA_039933695.1 of Betaproteobacteria bacterium. GTDB lineage: Bacteria > Pseudomonadota > Gammaproteobacteria > Burkholderiales > Casimicrobiaceae > PALSA-1003. The sequence goes on from JBDTNP010000313.1 coordinate 5,351, forward strand.
GCTACATCGCGACCGGCGAGCCGTTCGACAAGGCCGGGGCCTACGCGATCCAGGGGCGCGCTGCGACCTTCGTCAGCCGCCTGGAGGGTAGCTACTCGGGCGTGATGGGGCTGCCGCTGTTCGAGACCGCAGAGATTCTGGCCAAAATCGGATTTCACGTCCTATGAAGCCATCCGAAGACCTGCTGTACACTGCTGCTGCCCATACGCCGGCGCCGGCCGAGGCGGTTGCCGGTCTGCACCCGCAACCGGCCGCGGCCGAGGTTCCGGCGGCATCGCAGCGCCCTCACTCCATGAGTCACGACATCCTCGTCAACGTCACCCCGCAGGAGACGCGCGTAGCGATGCTCGAGCAGGGGGTCGTGCAGGAGCTGCACATCGAGCGCGCGAGCGCGCGCGGCCTGGTCGGCAACATCTACCTGGGCCGGATCGCGCGCGTCCTGCCGGGAATGCAGTCGGCCTTCATCGAAATCGGGCTTGAGCGCGCCGCGTTCCTGCATATCGCCGACATCTGGGAGCACCGGCAGAACGGTCATGAAAACCGGCCGATCGAGCGGATCCTGCACGAGGGCCAGTCGCTGCTGATCCAGGTGATCAAGGACCCGATCGGCACCAAGGGCGCGCGTCTGTCGACGCAGATCAGCCTCGCCGGGCGCCTCCTCGTCTACCTGCCGCAGGACTCGCATATCGGCATATCGCAGCGCATCGAGGACGAGGCCGAGCGCGAGATGCTGCGCCAGAAGCTGCAGCAGCTGCTGCCGGAAGGGCTCGCCGGGGGCTTCATCATTCGCACGATGGCGGAGACCGCCAGCGAGCGCGAAATGCAGAACGACATCGAGTACCTGACCAAGCTGTGGCGCAACCTGACCGAGAAATCCCGCTCCGTTCCGCAGCAGTCGCTGGTCTACCAGGATCTGAACCTCGCGCAGCGGGTGCTGCGAGACATGACGACAGAGGAAACGTCCCGGATCCTGGTCGATTCGCGCGAGACGTTCCAGAAAATGCAGGAATTCGCCGGCCAGTACACGCAAAACATTCTGGATCGCATCGAGCATTATGCCGGCGATCGGCCGTTGTACGATCTGCACGGGGTCGAGGACGAGATCCAGAAGGCTCTGGCGCGCCGCGTCGACCTGAAGTCGGGCGGCTACCTGATCATCGACCAGACCGAGGCGATGACGACGATCGACGTCAACACCGGCGGCTTCGTCGGCGGCCGCAGCTTCGACGACACGATCTTCAAGACCAATCTCG
>JBDTNP010000314.1:0-7926 GCA_039933695.1 Betaproteobacteria bacterium
GGTCGGCCGCGAAGGCAATGCCGATGCTCAGTGGTACGAGCGCCGCGAGCGCGCCCGCCTTCAGAAAATCCCGGCGCGACACTTGAGCGTCAGGCTCGTGCTGCGCATCCCCACAGATGTCACACATGGCAACTCCTCCCTGTTGTTTGGTTTGGCCTACCCTGCCGAGGCGAAGTCTATACCTCCGCGGTGAGGCCGCTTCTAGTCGATCGGCCAGGGCATCGTCTTGGGCAAGCTGACCGCCGCAGATGTATCGGCCTGCGGCGCCCGTGCGATCCGGTCGACGACGCGCCACCATGGCTCGACCGCTTCCGCGAATGCAGGCTCCACAGCCTCGCCGAGGCGAGGCATCACCAGTTGTGCGCCCCTCTTGGGACCCAGCTCCAGCAAGGTCTCCGCCGGCTGGTCCCATGGATGCATCGCAAGACTGAAGGTCCCCCAGTGAATCGGCAGAAAGGGGCCGCCGCCGAGCAACGCGAGCGCCTCGAGCGCGTTCTTCGGTCCGAGATGGATGTCGCCCCAGGCGGGATGGAACGCGCCAACCTCCAGCATCACGAGGTCGAACGGTCCCAGGCGTTCGCGAATCGTCCGATACTCGGTTGTAAGGCCGGTATCGCCGCTGAAGAACACCGCGTGTCGCTGCGTGCGGACGACGAGCGAGGACCACAGCGTCGCGTTGCGGTCTTTCAGGCCGCGCCCGGAAAAGTGCTGCGAGGGCGCGGGGGTGATCGTGAGGCCGGTGTTTGGCACATCGTGCGATTCCCACCAGTCGAGCTCGGTAATGCGCTCCCGCCGCACACCCCACCCTTCGAGGTGCGCGCCGACGCCGAGCGAGGTTACGAACGGTACGTCGCGCTTGGCAAGCTCGCGGATCGTCGGGTAGTCGAGGTGATCGTAGTGATCGTGAGAGACAAGCACGAGGTCCAGCGGCGGCATGGCGCGAAGCGGAATGGGCACCGGCTGGAAGCGCTTCGGGCCGGCGAATCGCGACGGCGAGGCACGCGGCCCCCAGACCGGATCGGTGAGCACGCGAAGTCCATCGATCTCGATTAGCACCGTCGAATGCCCAAGCCAGGTCACGCGCAGTCCACTGCCTGCAGGCTTCGACCAGGCGCCGAGCGGGTTCATCGACGGCAGCGGCGCCCGCGGCACACGCCGCTCGCCACCGCACAGAAAATCGCTGAGCGTCGGCATTGGCACATTGGGGTCGCGCAGGCCCGGCATCACCGGATGCACGTTGCCGAATCGCTCGCCGGTCCACAGCCGCGACGCCTTGATCCGCTCGAGACGCGCGCCCTCCGGTTTTCTGCCTAGCGATCTCATATCAGGGCTCGACCGATCCGCTTGGTTCTAGATTATCCCCGCGGTCTCGGGGAACGTCAGCGGATGCCGTAATGCCAATGGTTGCGCCGGCTTCGCAGGCTATTGAACAGCATGGACTCGGACCGGACGATCGAAGCCCTTGAGCGAAATCTCTCCCAGGTCCTGGAACGTCAGGCCTTTTCCTAGGCACAACTCGGCAACCGCGTTTGAAACCAGGCTCTGCTGCGGCTGGGCATGGGAACAAATCCGTGCAGCGAGTTGCACCGTCGTTCCAAACAGATCCAGATGATTCTCGACGGGCTCTCCGGCGGCAGCGCCGATCCGGACCTTGATCGGCATGTCGCTGCGTACCCGCTCGTGCTCGGTCAGCCCGCGTTGAATTTGGGTAGCGCAACGCACTGCCGCGACCGTCGACACAAAGCACGCCATGATGCCGTCCCCGGTATGCTTGACCTCGCGACCGCCCAACGCACCCAGCGCTTCCCGCACGATCTTGTCATGTACGCCAAGAAAAGCCATCGCGGCATCGTCTCCGAGACGCTGAGTGAGCCCTGTCGAGTCGACGATGTCGGTGAACATGACGGTCCGGATCCCCGGGTCGCGCTCGGTTGCCCCGCCCCCGGGAACCAGAGCGGCGCCTGCGGGATTGACCTCGCATCCGCCCAAAAATCCGTCCGCGATCTCAGGCGCCACCTCGATGATCTTGGATGCGACCAGGCCGTGCGCTTCACGATGCACCGATGCAGCCGCTTCCGGGCTCGGAGCGCTGCAAAGGCAGAAAATCTTGCCGTTGCTCTCGTTGAACCAGTATTTGTGATACTCGACGCCATACTTCCCCTGCGTCTTGACGTCGGCGAGGTGCGCCTTGGCGACGTCCGCCGCGGTGGCTCCCTGGACCTCGTGGATGTCCATGTACATCGGCATGTCGATCCCCGAAAAACGCGGGCGTCAGACCGCGAAGTTTACGCCCGCCCGATATGACTCGATACGCTTTAGGCGGCCACGACGTCGTGGGACACGGTAACGGCGGGCGACTGGCGCAGCGTTTGAAAGACGACGCAATAGCGCTCGGTCAAGCGCATAAGCGTGCTCAACTGCTCTTCCGACGCATCGGTGTCCAGGTCGAAATGGAGGCGGATGCGCTGAAATCCAACCGGGGCGTCCTTGGCGACACCCAAGGTGCCGCGAAAATCGAGATCGCCTTCCGCTCGCACCGAGCCGCTACGAATAACGACGCCGATCGCGGTCGCCACGGCGTTGAGGGTCACGCCGGCGCAGGCGACGAGCGCCTCGAGCAACATGTCGCCCGAGCACGCGCTCAGGCCGTCGCCGCCCGTGGCCGGATGCAGCCCCGCGGTAGCGAGCGCCTTGCCCGTTTGCACGCTGCAGGTGACGCCTTCGCCCAGGCGGCCCTGGGCCTTCAGCGTAATCAGCGCCGCGCCAGGCTGCGCTTTGTAGCGCTCCTTGATAGGCGTCTGGATGGCGCGAAGCTCTTCGGTCTTCATCACTCGGCTTGTCTTATGTTGCTTCGGAGCTTGTTATAGAATCGTTCGCACAGGGGATTCGCTGACGAACCCGCCCAAGGCGTCTCGGCATTTGCAAGTCATTGATTGTACGCCAGCATCCGGGCCGATGCCATCCGGCCGCAGGGCGTTCAGCGCCGGGTGAGGCATGCTTCTCCGGCACATTTCCTTTAGAAAGGGAACACCATGTTCAAGCGCCTGATTCCGATCTTCGCACTGTTGTCGTTGATGCTGCCGATTTCGCTCGCGTGGGCCGACGACGACTACCAGGAAACGATCAATGTCTTCAAGAACGCCGGCGAGAGCGCCAACTTCTTCAAGACGGCATACGGATACGCCGTTTTCCCGACGATCGGTAAAGGCGGCGTCGGTATCGGCGGTGCGTTCGGCAAGGGCCGCGTCTACGAAAAAGGCAAGTACGTCGGCAATGCGTCGATGTCGCAGCTCACCGTTGGATTCCAGCTCGGCGGCCAGGCCTATAGCCAGATCATCTTTTTCAAGGACCGGCGAGCATTCAAGGAATTTACCGGCGGCAACTTTGCATTCGGCGCGGAAGCTTCCGCGGTAGCCATCACCGCAGCCGCCGGCGCGAAGGCCAATACGACCGGGTCATCGGCAAGCGTAAGCGGCGGCAGGCACGATGCCACTACCGTAGGCGAATACAGCAATGGCATGGCGACATTCACCGTGGCCAAGGGCGGTCTGATGTACGAAGCGACGATCGGCGGCCAGAAGTTCGGATACACGCCGCGTTGATCGTTCAGTCGCCCGCCGCGTCGCGTATCGCGCGGCCGGGCTTCACGCGGGTTCGCGCGCGGCCCACAGCTCGTTCAGGCGTCGCGCGAACCGCGTTCCCAGCGCCTCGTCTTCGTGCATGAAATAGACGCATGTCTGCGGCAGAGCGGCCGCAGCGATACGCGCCGCCCAGGCGGCCAACTCCCGGTCGTCGTAGTGGGTGCGTCGGAGGCGCAGATAACCCCAGTCCGAGGTCGCGACGAACGGCGTATCTCCGTCGTCGGTATCGGTGACGCATAGGATCGCGCCGCGGTCGCGCAGCATCGCGTAAACCTCGTCGTCCTGCCACGAGTCGTGCCGAAACTCGAATGCGGCGCGCGTGCCCGGGGGCAGCAAGGCGAGGAACTCCTGCAATCGAGGGGGATCCTTCTTCAGGAACGGCGGCAACTGGAACAGCAGCACGCCGAGCTTGCTCCCCAGCGCGCCCGCGCGCCGCACGAATTCGGCGACGTTCGATCCGGCTTCACGCAAGCGCAGGTCGTGCGTGATGCGTCGCGGCGACTTCAGCGTAAACATGAAATGATCGGGCACCTGCTCCGACCACTGCGTAAGCATCGATTCCGCCGGCATGCGGTAGAACGTGTTGTTGATCTCGACCGTTGCAAAGCGCTCGGCGTAGTAGCGCAGCATCTCGCCGGCAGGAAGCTTCTCCGGGTAGAACGGACCCAGCCATTCCTTGTACGAATAGCCGCTTGTTCCCGCCAACAGCTTCATCGATTTTTCTCCGGCTTGAAGCCGACCCTTGCCATCACAGCCGGCGTCAGCGAGACCGCCGCGTCGGCGATGTCGCGCCACGGATCGGCCTTCACTTTCTTGAGCCGCTTCGACATGTTCCCGACATTGAAACGATCGAATCGCAGGTCGGCTGACAGTTCGTCCCATGCGACCGGCGCCGATACCGGCGCGTTCGCCCGCGCGCGGGTTGAGTAGGCGGCAACCGCGGTCGCACCCTCATCGTTGCGAAGGTAGTCGATGAAGATCTTGCCCCGACGTGAGATTTTCAGCAGCTTCGACGTGAAGCGATCGGGAAAGGTCCTCTCGAGGAATTCGGCTACCGCCTTCGAGAACCCTTTGATGCTCTCCCAGCCGACGGCGGGCAGGATCGGCACGACGACGTGCAGGCCCTTGCCGCCGGTCGTTTTCAGGAACGGTGCGAGCCCGATATTCTCCAGCAGCGTCTTGACGATCAGCGCCGCCTGCCGCAAGTCTTCCCAAGCTACTGCATCATCGGGGTCGAGGTCGAAAATGATGCGGTCGGGAAGTCCGAGGCTCGGTGCGCGCGATCCCCACGGGTGCAGCTCGAGGACACCCATCTGCAGCAATGCAACGATCGCCGGAACCGAATCGGCCATCATATAAAGCGAGATGCTGCCGTCGCCGTTCTCGATCTCAACGCGCGAGATCGCTTCGTTGACGCCGCCCTCGGCTTTTTTCTGATAGAAGCATTGCTCGTTCCACCCGTTTGGGCAGCGAAGCAAGGTCAGCGGGCGGCCGCGCACATGCGGCAGCATCCATTCGCCGACCGCGGCGTAGTACAAGGCGAGATCGCGCTTGGTGACTGCGGCCTCCGGATAGAGCTTCTTGTCGGGATTGCTGACGACGATGCCTGCGACGGCGTTCTTGTCTGCAACGGCGCGACCTTTGGCTTGCGACCGAAGACGCGGCGGCGGCTCCTCCGACGCGTCGCCGGTGCTCGATGCCGCCGGGTGCTCGCGAACGACGTCGGTCGCCCGCTTGTCGGCGCGCAAGCCGACAAACGATGGATGGCGCAAGGTGCCGTCATCGGTCCACTCGGCGAACGACACTTCGGCGACCAGCACCGGTCGCACCCAGTGGGCGCGGCGCGCTTCAGCGCCTTTTGGTGGATCATGGAAGGGACTTGCCTTTTGCGCGAGCGCGGACAGCGAGCGGCTTAATGCCGCGAGCGCTGCGTCGCTGAACCCGGTTCCCACCTTGCCCGAATACGTCAGTCTGCCGTCCGGCTCGTAGACGCCGAGCAGCAACGCGCCGAATCCCTGGCGCGACCCTCCGGGTTCGGTGAAGCCGCCTATCACCATTTCCTGCCGCCGCATGCACTTGATCTTCTGCCACGCAGGTCCGCGGCCGCCGCGATAGGGCAGGTCGGCGCGCTTGGAGATCATCCCTTCGAGGCCGAGCTCGCCGACGTTCTGCAGGAACGCCGCCCCCGAGACGGCGAAATGCTCGCTGAACTGGATCGCGGCAGGCGCGCGCGACAGGAGCTCGCGCAACAGGCGCTTGCGCTCGGTCAATGCGACGCCACGCAAATCGAAGCCATTCAGATAGAGCAGATCGAACGCCAGATACGTCAGGTTCCGGGAATCGGCTGCGGAAAGCGCTTTTTGCAACGCCTGAAAACTGGTGCGTCCTGCGGCGTCCAGCGCGACGACCTCGCCGTCGAGCCACGCATCGTCGACCGGCAGCAGAGCCAGCGTGCGGGCGAGGGCGTCGAAGTCGCCGGTCCAATCGTTGGCGGTGCGCGACACCATCCGTGCCTGCTGATGTGCAATCCGACACAACATGCGGTAACCGTCGTACTTGATCTCGTGCACCCAGGACGCACCCGTTGGCGGCGACTTGGCCGGGGTCGCCAATTGCGCTTCGATCAGATCCGGCAGCTTCGCCTTGCGCACCCCCTTGATCCTGGCTAGCCCGGCGACGACATTCGCACGCGGCTTGCGTATCGCGCCGCCCTTGATGTTGGCGGCGACCGACTTGTTCGAATGCCAGACGCGGTCGGCGTCGACGGCGATCTGTTCCAGACTTCGACCGCTCACGACGCTTTCCGGCCGATCCTCGGCGATCAGTCCCTCGGCGCCGAGGCGCGCGAATTCGTCGGCCTCCTTGAACAGCAGCCAGCTGTTCTCGCCGCCGTACTTCCCGCTGCGGCTGCGCACCAGGTTCCAGCCGCCCTTGAGCTTTTCGCCGTCGAGGGCGAACTTCAGTCGTCCCTTGGCGTACCCTTCGTCGGGATTCGCCTTCGGTGTCCAGGTGCCGCGGTCCCACACCATGACGGTGCCCGCCCCGTATTGCTTCGGAGGAATTACGCCTTCGAAGTCACCGTATTCGAGCGGGTGATCCTCGACGTGCATCGCCAGTCGCTTGTCGTTGGGGTCGAGGCTCGGTCCTTTGGGTACGGCCCAGCTCAACAGCACGCCGTTGAGCTCCAGCCGGAAGTCGTAATGGAGCCTGCTCGCGGCATGTTTCTGGATGACGAACGCGAGCTTGCGCGATCGGCGTTGACCCACCCGGCCCGCGGGCTCGGGCGTCACCCGGAAGTCACGTTTTTGCCGATAGCGCTCGAGGGCCATGGGATCACCGGTCGCGTCGGAATGTCTTGTCTGCAACGGCCGAAGGGCGGCGCGCCGGAAAAGCATGCCATTTAGTTGAAGGTCGTCCGATATTTTGGCACGATGAACGGTTCCGATACCGCATCCCTATCACGGAGGCCCCATGGCCGCTCGCGCGTTGGCTTCGGTCACTGTCACTTTTGGCATGGTTTCGATCCCGGTCAAGCTCTATACGGCGACCCAGGCCCAGGCGGGCGTTTCCTTCAACCTGCTGCACGCCGCCTGCGGTTCCCGGCTGAAACAGCAATACCTGTGCGCTCGCGAAGGCGTCGTCGTCGAGCGGGCGGACATGGTCAAGGGCTACGAATTCGCCAAGGATCAGTATGTGACCTTCACGCCGGAAGAGTTGAAGGAGCTGGAAGAGAAGGGCACGCAGACGATAGAGATCAGCGAATTCGTGCCGGCGGAGAGCATCGACCCGATCTACTACGACAAGGCTTACTTCCTCGGGCCCGACAAGGGCGGCGCGAAGCCGTATGCGCTGCTGGCGGAAAGCATGCGCCAGACCCGCCAGACTGCCGTCGGGCGTTACGCCGCGCGCGGCAAGCAGTACATCGTTCAGTTGCGCGCCGTGCCGGGCGGCCTGGTGATGCAACAGCTCCTTTACGCGCCCGAAGTTCGCGCACTGGCCGATATCGGCATCGAGGAGGCTCCGGTGCGCGATACCGAGCTCGCATTGGCGAAACAGTTGATCGCGCAGATATCGTCCAAGGAGTTCGATCCCAGCGCGTACGAAGACGACGTGAAAAAGCGGATCGAGGCCGCGGTCCAGAAAAAGGTCGAGGGCGAGGAAATCGCGGTTTCGCCCAGCGCGCCGGAAACAGGCGCGCAGGTCATCGACCTGATGGAGGCGCTGCGCGCCAGCCTCGAAAAGACCGCGGGCAAGCGCGCACCGGCGAAATCCGTCGCTGCCGCGC
>JBDTNP010000315.1:0-2807 GCA_039933695.1 Betaproteobacteria bacterium
CCGCGGCAATCTCGGCAGCGAAGCGGAAGTGCGCGCGCTGACGGCCGCTTTGCGCAAGACGATGGGGCCAAGGGCGCTGATCGCCGTCGACCAGGAGGGAGGCGCGGTCGTCCGCGCGACGTTCCTGCCGCACCCGCCCGCGGCAATGGCGCTCGGCGCGGCCGGCACGGCGGTGCTGGCCGAAGAAGTCGGCGCCGCGGTGGCGCGCGGCGTGAAGAGCCTCGGCTTCAACTGGAACTTCGCTCCCGTGCTGGACGTGAACAACAATCCGGAAAATCCGGTGATCGCCGAACGCAGCTTTTCGTCGGATCCTGCCGAGGTCGTGCGCCTCGCCGGCGCCTGGATGCGCGGTGCGCTGCGCGAAGGCATCGCGTGCTGCATCAAGCATTTTCCCGGACACGGCGACACCCGCGTCGATTCGCACCTGGAACTGCCGGTCGTCGATAAATCGAGGCAGGCCTTACGTGCGCTCGAGCTCAAGCCTTTCCGCGCGCTGCAGAGCGCGGCGCCCGCGGTGATGACCGCACATATCGTCTATCCGCGAATCGATCCCGATCACCCGGCGACCTTGTCGCGCAAGCTGCTGCGCGACATGCTGCGCGAGGCCTGGGGCTACGACGGCGTGATCATTACCGACTCGTTGGTGATGAAAGCCATACATCAGCGCTACGGCCACGACCGCGCCGCGGTGCTGGCGCTGCACGCCGGCGCCGACATGGTGATGGCGCTGGGCAGCCAGGATGAGCAGGCGGCCGCCGAGCAGGCGATCGCGGGCGCGCTCGCCGACGGCTCACTCGCGGTTGCCGAATTGCAGCGCTCGCGCGCCCGGCTCGACGCATTGGCCGATCGATATCCGGTGCGGCCGACGCGCTACGCCAGGACACGCCGCGAGGCGGACGCGCGCCTGATGGAGCGCGCGTGGGCGCTTGCGTTGACCCGTATCGGCGATGCACGGCCACCGCCTCTGGACCGGCCACTTCGCGTCGTCACGCAGCGCAGCGTTCCCACCGACGGCGTGTCGGAAGCCGGACCCTCGGGCGAAGCGGTGGCAGCGCTTTTCGACGCCTTCGGCGCGGTCGAGATCGTCCTGGTCGACGATTTGCAAAGCTTCGACTGGGACCGGCTGCCGCGCGACGGCCGCGCGACGGTACTGGCGTCGAACCAGCGCGCGCGCTACGGCGAAAACGCGCGGCGCTGGCGGCCGCAGCTGCAGCTGGCGTTGTGGAACCCGTTCCAGGTGCTGGACGTTCCGGCGCCGGCGCTGGTCAGCTGGGGTTTCGCCGACGGCGCGTTGAGGGCAGTGCGAGCATGGCTCGAAGGCCGCGCCGCGGCGCCCGGCCATGCGCCGGTGCCACTGGCGCCGCCTGCGCCCGCGGCGCCGGTTTCGCCGTCGGGTGCGTCGCCTCGGCGCGCGGTCAAAAAGCGCTGAGCTCGGCGACGAAGTCGTAAGTGTCGCCGCGGTAGATCGACTGCGAGAATTCCACAGCGCGCCCGTCGCGCAGATAGCCGAGCCGTTCGACCAGCAAGCCGGCATCGGCCGGCTTCGCCTTCAGAAGCTTCGCCTGCTCCGCGTTGAGCAGCAGCGCATGCAGGCGCTGCAGCGCGCGCACCGGCCGGTTTCCGGCCTGCTCGAGCGCATCGTAAAGCGAAGCGTCCACGGCTTCCAGCGACGGCAGGCAGGTGGCGTCGATCGTGGCGAACTCTATCGCCATCGGCTCGTCGTCGGCGAAGCGCAGGCGATGGAAACGATAGACCAGCGTGCCGGGGCTCAGCGCGAGCTTCAGCGACTCCTCCGGCGTGACCGTGCCTTCCGCGCGCTTCAGCCATACGCTGCGCGGATGGCGGCCGCGGGCGCGCATGTCCTCGGAGAACGAGGTCAGCTTGGCGAAGTTCTTGTCGATGCGCGTGCAGACGAAGTTGCCCGATCCCTGTCGGCTCACCAGCAGACCCTCGGCCGCGAGGCCGTCGATCGCCTTGCGCACGGTGATGCGGGAGATTCCCAGGTCCTCGGCCAGCTGCCGTTCTGACGGCAGTGCATCGTCGGGCCCGAGGATCCGCTTTTCGATCGCCTCGCGGATCCCGCGCTGCAGCTGCTGGTACAGCGGCAGGTTGTCCTTCGGGTCCAGCGTGTTGAGGATTTGCGCCAGCGATGTCATGCGAAAGACCCCACCGCGGCGCCGGCGGCCGCGCCGGCGGCCTCGCCGGCAGGCGATTCCGCCGACCGGCGCCCGGACCGCCGAGATACCAATGTCATACCAATTCGGGCGCCGGCCGGCGGCGCGGGACGTTCGGTCGGCCTATCGCTGGGCGCGGCGAGCGACAGCCGCTGGCTTTTGCGCATTTGCAACATCTTAGCAAATATTTTTGACAATTGGTAGTATAGTGGCACGCAGTGGTAGTATAGTGGCATCGCATTGGTTCGGAGGTTGGAGTTCGATAGTACTGGAGGGGTCGATGGCCGCGAGGAGCGGACACCGGACCGGCCAGAGCTTACGTCACTACCGGCCGTTTTCGGCATCGCTAGCGCCAGCACCAGGGGGAATGTCATGAAGCTCAGGAAGACACCAATCGCATCGGCCGTCGCGCTCGCTCTGATGAGCACCGTGATTCCGGTGCGCGCGCAGCAAGCCGCTGCGCAAACGCCCGTCCCATCGTCGCAGCAAGCCGGCGAAGTATCACCAGCCGCATCGCAAGCATCCGATGTGAAGCTCGCGCAGGTGACGCCGCCGACCACGACGCCGTCCGCGTCGGTGCCGGGGATGTCGGTCACCGTCACGGGCATCCGTTACTCGCTCGAAAAATCGCTC
>JBDTNP010000316.1:0-7436 GCA_039933695.1 Betaproteobacteria bacterium
ATGTGCGCGGGTCGAGTCACACATCATTTTAGCCGGCGCGGCGCGGCGCGCCAACCGCGGCGCGCCATACCGCGGACGCGCGAAAGCGCCGATAATGCGGACTGCACGCACCGGACGGCGAACAGGCCCCCGGGCATCGACACTATTCAGGAAAAAACATGATCGCCAGACATTGGGGCTTGATCGCCGCCGTGCTGCTGGCTTCGGCATTGTGCTTGCGCGCTGGCGTTGCCGGCGCGCAAGGCCAGCCGGGCGCCGCGCAGAAGAGCCGGGTCGTCATCCAGGTGAGCGACGCCGAGCCCGCGAAGTGGAACCTCGCGCTCAATAATGCGCGCAATATCCAGACCGACCTCGGTGCCGCCAATGTCGACATCGAAATTGTCGTCTATGGCCCCGGCATCGGAATGCTGAAGGCCGATTCGGTCGTCGGCAACCGCGTCGACGAAGCTGGGAAGGCCGGCGTCAAGCTCATCGCCTGCGAGAACACGATGCGCGGACAGAAGCTCACGCATGCCGACATGTTGAGCGGCATCGGCTACGTGCCTGCCGGCGTAGTGACGCTGATGCAGCGGCAACAGCAGGGCTGGGCTTACATCCGGCCCTGATCGACGGGCCGGCGGCGCGGCGGCGTTGCCGCATCGCCTAAGTCCCAGAACAATCCGGTCATGATCTGCAGCCCTTCGCGGGCGACCGCGGAGAGCATGTGCTCGTTCGGGGCATGCTGCGAGCAGGCCGGGTACGAGTGCGGGACCCAGATCGTCGGCAGGCCGAGCACGTCGGCGAAGCAATCATTGGGCAATGCGCCGCCGAGGTTCGGGAGGATGACCGGCGGCGCACCGACAGTCACCGCGATCGAGTCGCTCGCCCAGCGCACCCACGGGTCGGCCGGATCGAGCCGCGTCGCCTCCATCGGTTCGGTCGTCGCCCGCCGAACGTCGACGATCGACATTTCGCGCGGGGCGGGATCGCGTTGACCGGCCGGTCGGGATTGCCGGTGCGAAAGGCCAGAACCTCGAGGGCGTTCCAGCCGAAGACGCGCTCGGCCGGGGTCAGCGCGGGCTCGCCCCAACCCGGATCGATCGCGGGTCCCCCGGGCTCGCCCGGCTCGACGCTCTCGAGAGCCGTCCTGACCGACGCGGGAATCGATGCCGGACGCAAGCCATCGACCAGAATGCGGCCGCGCGCGTCCACCAGCGCGGCAATCGCATTGGCCAGGATCGTGCCGGGATTGGCGAGCAGGCCGCCCCAGTTGCCCGAGTGATGCGCGCCGTCGCGCAAGCTCACGCTCAAGTCGAAATTGAACACGCCGCGCGAGCCCAGGAAAATCGTCGGCGAGGCGGCGCGCAAGCGGGGGCCATCCGAGGCGATCAGCACATCGGCGGACAGCGATTTTGCGCGCCGCTCGCAAGTCAGCCGCAGGCCCGGCGACCCGATCTCCTCGCCCATCTCGAGCAGTAATTTCGCGTTGAAGCCGAGCCGGCCGCGACCGGCGAGGACCTGCGCCAGTGCGGCCAGATTGATCGTGTGCTGGCCCTTGTTGTCGGCGGTGCCGCGCCCGTACCACCTCCCGTCGGAGACCGACAGATCCCACGGCGAGCGTGCGTCGCTCCATTGCTCGTCGTAGCCGGCGACGACGTCGCCGTGGCCGTAGATCAGCACCGTCGGGAGCGCATCGTCCTCGCGGCGTTCGGCGAACAGCAGTGGCGGCGCCCCAGGCACCGGATTCGGCCAGATCGCCCATTCGAAGCCGCAGCGCGCGACACTGGGGCCGATATCCTCGTTCAGGTAGCTCGCCAGCACGGCGGCGCGGGCGGGATCCTCGCTTTCGGTCCGGAACGCGACCCGGCGTTTGAGCTCGGCGAGCATCGCCCCGGAATCGAACCAGGACGATGCGGCGGCGATCGCTGCGGCTCTAGGGCTGGACATCGACAGGTGTCAGCCGGGGTTCAGGCGGCCGCGCGGACGGCAAGGACTGGAGCGGGTGAAGGGAATCGAACCCTCGTCGTAAGCTTGGGAAGCTTCTGCTCTACCATTGAGCTACACCCGCCCGGATCATTTTGTCGACCGCCGCGGCCGGCGGCCACGACGTCGCCTTTGGCTCGTGGATTATAACGAACCGGTGCGCGTCGCCCGTAGCCTACATGGGGTCGCGCCGCTGTTACAGGATGTTTCGCAGCCGCACGGGCAGCGCCAATTGCGCGACAATAGTGCGCTGTTCCGCGGCAATGAACGCAAACTGCGGCTCCGACGCGACGCTGTTGCAACGCGGCGGTGCCGCCAGAAGTTCGACGCGCGGCCCAACGACACTGCGCCCATGGCCCGACGAAAGAAGCTCTTCGCGATAGCCGCCGCGCTGGCGGTGGTCGCCGTGGCCGTCGGGCTGGCCGCGCAATACAACAAGGAGTCCCGGGCAGCGGTGCGCAAGGCGCCGGTCGCGGTGCCGGTCACCGTCGCTCCGGTGGTTGCCAAGACGGTGCCGGTGCGGCTCTACGCGATCGGCAATGTCGAGCCGTTTACGACGGTGGCCATCAAGGCCCGGGTCGACGGCCAGATCCTCAGCGTCCATTTCAACGAAGGCGACGAGGTCCGCCAGGGCCAGCTGCTGTTCGAGATCGATCCGCGTCCATTCGCCGCCGCCCTGCAGCAGGTGCAGGCGAATCTGTTGCGCGATCGGGCGCTGGTCGACCGCGCGGCTGACCAGGAAAAGCGCTACAAGGAACTCTTGCAGAAGAACTTCATCTCGCCGGATGCCTACGGCCAGGTGAAGACCAATCTGGACAGCGCCGCCGCCACGATCCGGGCCGACGAAGCCGCGGTGGCAAGCGCCAGACTGCAGCTCGACTACTGCTCGATCCGCTCGCCGGTCACCGGCTACGCTGGCAAGATCGCGATCCAGCGCGGCAATCTGGTCAAGGCTAACGACACCGGCCCGCTGGTGACCGTCAACCAGGTGGTGCCGATCTACGTCTCGTTCTCGGTGCCGGAACAGAACTTGAGCGACGTGCGCCTGCATCAGGCGAAGGGCGACCTGCGCGTACAGGCCAACGTTCCGCACGTCGCCACACCGATCGAGGGCAAGCTCGTCTTCCTCGACAACAGCGCCGATCTTTCCACAGGCACGATCAAGCTCAAGGCGACGTTTCCGAACAAGGATAAAGCGATGTGGCCCGGGCAGTTCGTCAACGTCGCGCTGACGCTCTACGAGCAGCAGGATGCGATCGTGGCGCCTTCGGTAGCGGTGCAGAACGGACCGACCGGGCAGTACGTGTTCGTCCTGAAGGCGGACCAGACGGTCGAGATGCGACCGATCAAGGTCGCCCGAACCGAGGGCGACGACACAATCGTGGCTGACGGCCTCAAGGTCGGCGACCAAGTGGTCACTGTTGGACAGCTCCGCTTGGCGCCGGGCATGCGCGTCGACACCTCCAGCGCGGCGAGAACGTCGTGAACATCGCCGCCCTGTTCGTCCGCCGACCGGTGATGACGCTGCTGGTCATGATCGGCATTCTGATCTTCGGGCTGATCGGCTACCGGCTGCTCCCGGTGAACTCGCTGCCCAACGTCGATTTCCCGACCATACAGGTGTCGGCAAGCCTGCCCGGCGCGAGCCCGGATACGATGGCCTCGGCGGTGGCGACGCCGCTCGAAAAACAATTGTCGACGATCGCAGGCATCGACTCGATGACCTCGACCTCAACGAGCGGAACCACCTCGATCACGCTGCAATTCTCGCTCGAGCGAAATATCGACGCCGCCGCCCAGGACGTCCAGTCGGCGATCTCCGCGGCGGCGCGATCGCTGCCCACGGGCATGCCGACGCCGCCGACGCTGCGCAAAGTGAACCCGGCTGACTTCTCCATCCTGCTGCTCGCGCTCACTTCGGAGACACAGCCGCTGTCGGTCGTCGACGACTACGGCGAGAACAACCTCGCGCAGCGCATCTCGACGGTCAGCGGCGTGGCGCAGGTGCAGGTGTTCGGGTCGCAAAAGTACGCCGTACGCGTCCAGCTCGATCCCAATGCGCTAGCGACGCGGGGCATCGCGCTCACCGACGTCGAGCAGGCGATCGGCAATGCCAACGTGAACCTGCCGACCGGCTCGCTTTCCGGCCGCGATCGCGCGACTTCGGTGATGGCGACCGGACAGCTTCACGACGCCGCGGCGTACTCGTCGCTGATCGTCGCCTACCGCAACGGCGCGCCGGTGCGGCTCGATCAGATCGGCCGGGTGCTCGACAGCGTGCAGAACGACAAGATCGCGGCCTGGTACAACGGCACGCGGGGCGTCGTCCTCGCCGTCCAGAGACAACCAGGCACCAACACCATCGAAGTGGTGGACGGGATCAAGCGGGTCTTGCCGGCGTTCCAGGCACAGCTGCCGCCGTCGATCAAGCTCGGGGTGCTGTACGACCGCTCCCAGTCGATTCGCGAATCGGTGCGCGACGTGCAAATGACGCTGATCCTGGCGCTCGGGCTGGTGGTCGGCGTGATATTCGTCTTCCTGCGCAGCGCCCGCGCGACGCTGATCCCCAGCCTCGCTCTGCCGATGTCGATCATCGGCACCTTCGCGCTGATGTACGTGTTCGGATACAACCTCGACAACCTGTCGCTGATGGCTCTCACCCTGTGCGTCGGCTTCGTCGTCGACGACGCGATCGTGATGCTGGAGAACGTCACGCGGCACATGGAGATGGGCAAGTCGCGCCTGCAGGCGACGCTGGACGGCTCGCGGGAGATCGGCTTCACCATCGTTTCGATGACGCTGTCGCTTGCGGCGGTGTTCATTCCGGTGCTGTTCATGGGCGGCATCATCGGCCGGCTGCTGCACGAATTCGCGGTGACGATCATCGTCGCCGTGCTGCTTTCGGGCTTCATATCGCTGACCTTGACGCCGCTGCTGTGCAGCCGGATGCTCAAGGCCGAGCGGGAAGAGACGCACGGCCAGGTCTATGCGTTCGCCGGACGAATGTTCGATTACCTGCTGGAGGGCTACCGAAGCACGCTGACCGTCGTGCTCGCCCACCGCCGGCTGTCGATGCTGGGCTTCGCCGCGCTGTTCGTCGCCACCGGAGCGCTGTTCGTCTACATGCCGAAGGGCTTCCTTCCCAGCGACGACGTCGGGCAGCTGTTCGTGTTCACCGAAGCCGAGCAGGACGTCTCGTTCGACGCGATGTCCAAGCTGCAGCGCCAGGTGGCGGAAATCGTCCGCGGCAATTCGCACGTCGAGAGCGTGATGTCGTTCGTCGGCGGCGGCGGCTCGGCCTCGTCGCTCAACAACGGCCGGATGTTCGTGACCCTGAAGCCGCACCGCGAACGTCCGACCGCCGACGTCGTGCTGCAGGAGCTGCGGCCGGCGATCGCCCGCGTCCCCGGCATCAAGGCCTTTGTGCAGAACGTGCCGGCGATCCGCCTGGGCCAGCTGACCAAGAGCCTCTACCAGTACACGCTGCAGGCGACCGACACCGGCGAGCTCTACGCATGGGCGCCCAAGGTCGACGCGAAGCTCAAGACCCTGCCGGGACTGGTCGACGTGACGACCGACCTGCAGATCACCCAGCCGCAGGTGACCGTGGCCATCGACCGTAACCGCGCCTCGGCGCTGGGCGTTTCCGCGCAATCGATCGAGAACACGCTCTATGACGCCTACGGGTCGCGTCAGGTGTCGACGATCTACGCGCCGACCGATCAATACTGGGTCGTCATGGAGCTACAGCCGCGCTTCCAGGCCGATCCGTCGGCGCTGTCGTTGCTGTACGTTCGCTCGGACAGCGGCGCGCTGGTGCCGCTCAACTCGGTGGCGTCGCTGAAGCCGACGATCGGGCCGCTGGCGATCACGCACCTCGGCCAGCTTCCGTCGGTGACGATCTCCTTCGACCTGACGCCCGGCGTCGCCCTTTCGCAGGCCATCGACGAGATCAAGACGGCCACCGCGCAGATGCGGCTGCCGCCGACGATCAACGGCACCTTCCAGGGCAACGCGCAGGCTTTCCAATCGTCGCTGGCCGGCATGGGCGTCCTGCTTGCACTCGCCATATTCGTCATTTACCTGGTGCTGGGCATTCTGTACGAAAGTTTCATCCACCCGGTGACTATTCTCTCGGGGCTGCCGACCGCCGCGTTCGGCGCGCTGCTGACCCTCTGGCTTTTCCGGATCGATCTCAACATGTATGCGTTCGTCGGCATGATCATGCTGGTCGGCATCGTCAAGAAGAACGCGATCATCATGATCGACTTCGCAATCGGGGCCAGACGCACCGAGGGCAAGTCGCCGCACGACGCGATCTACGAGGCATGCATAACGCGATTCCGGCCGATCATGATGACGACAATGGCCGCGCTGATGGGCAGCCTTCCGATCGCGCTGGCGCTGGGAGCGGGCGGCGAAGCGCGGCGGCCGCTCGGACTCGCCGTCGTGGGCGGATTGATCGTCTCACAAGCCTTGACCCTCTATCTCACGCCGGTCGTGTATACCTACTTCGAGGAATTCACGCAGTGGCTGGCAGCGCGGCGCCAGCACGCGCCAGTTCCGGCCGCTGCCGACTAACAGCGCGCGAAATTCCGCGTGCCATTGAATCGGCGCGGGATTTGACCGACAATGCGAGTGCTGGGGGTCCTGGCGCTTTAGCCGCGTCGCCGGGTGAGAGAGACCCTTCGAACCTGATGCAGATAATCCTGCCGCAGGGAAGCGCCTCCGAATCCCCTTGCGAACGATCTCAATCGCAAGGAGTCGTCCGATGAATGCCAACGACAAGTTCTTCGCCCGCGACGCGCACGTCGACGACGCGGCCGTGCAGCCGCTGCCTAATTCCCGCAAGGTGTACGTCGAGGGCTCGCGTCCAGATTTGCGCGTGCCGATGCGCGAGATCGCGCAGGCGGAGACGCCGGCGTCGTTCGGCGCCGAAGTGAACCCGCCGATCGTTGTCTACGACACATCCGGGCCGTACACGGACCCGACTGCGAAGATCGACATCCGCTCCGGCTTGCCGCCACTGCGCGCCCGCTGGGTCGAGGAACGCGGCGACAGCGAGGCATTGAGCGAGCTGACTTCCGCCTATGGACGCGCGCGCCTCGCCGATGGCGAGCTCGCCGGCATGCGGTTCGACCTGCCGCGCAAGCCACGCCGGGCCAAGACCGGCGCAAACGTCTCGCAAATGCATTACGCGCGACGCGGGATTGTCACCCCCGAGATGGAATTCATCGCTATCCGCGAGAACTCGAAGCGCGAAGAAATGCTGCGCTCCTTGCCTGAAGCGGTGACGCGCCAGCATCCGGGACAGAGCTTCGGCGCGGCAATCCCCGATCTGATCACGCCCGAGTTCGTGCGCGCAGAGGTGGCCCGCGGTCGTGCGATCATCCCGGCCAACATCAATCATCCGGAAACCGAGCCGATGATCATCGGCCGCAATTTCCTGGTGAAGATCAACGCCAATATCGGCA
>JBDTNP010000317.1:0-8801 GCA_039933695.1 Betaproteobacteria bacterium
CTCGCACCGGCTATCGACATGATCACTGCAATCCCCTGCAAAGGTCTGTACGCTGGCCCACCTACGGTGCGAAAGGACCGTGGAAAGCCTCGGAGGGAATGTTCGGCGACTCGCCGCCGCCGTTTCCGTTACAGTGCGAACGTAGCGAAAATGCGGTGACGGCGGTATCGGCGCCACGCTGAAGCGCGTGTAGGACGAACTGAGCAGCCGGATCAGACGCGCAGGACGCGTCAGGCGACGCGGCGCTCGGAAAACTGCGGACGTCGATCCTGCGGTGCGGGCCCGGCTAAGCCTGGAGGCGGCGAATGAGGACGTCGATCAGGTCCTCGCCGTCCGGAGACTTGATGCGATGCTGACGGAGCATGCGTACCAGGTCATGCTTGGCCAGCACGCGATAATCGGACCGGATGAAAACGCCCGCGATCGCCCGCTGGACACTCACCGATGTCGCAACGGGGAACAGCCGCGTCAGCTGATCCAGGCTTTCGCGGTCGGCGAGATAATAGTGCGCCAGCGTATCGAGGGCGCGAACCTGTGCATCCGATTCGGTCATGCGCGCGATTCGTGTGGCCACGTCGCGAAGCTCGTTCACGTCGGTGATCGGGTGGTGACGCAGATAGACCCGCGCGATCTCGACATCGGCGTCGCCCCGCGTGGTCAGCGCCTCCAAAACCCGTCCGCGGTCTTCCGCACTGCCCAGACAAGCGAGCAGCGCCGCGTCGGCGACGCCGTCACTGCGCAGCGGCGACCGCTCGAGGCGCGGTAACTGGTCGTCCAGACTTCGATCCTTGTTCAGCGAGCACACCAGGTCGACCTCGGCCGAGCCGATTGATCTTCCGGCCAGCAGTTCGCCAAGCATGCGCGTGATCTCGGCTTTTTCTTCCTGCGACGAAAGCCAACCCAGCGTGCGAGCCATGTGCACCATGCGGCTTCTGACTTGCGGGCGGTCGACGTCGCGGGCGAAGGCCATATACCGGTCGCGCGCCAGCTGATCGCGAGCGATCTCATCTCGTTGCTGGATGAACGCGGGAGACCGGCGGTCCTCTTCAGTCAACGATTCGTAAAACGCCTCGATGCGCTCGAAGAACATGCGCACCTCGGCGATGTCGCGGCCCAGGATTTCATGGATGAAGGCGAGCTTCTGCGCCGGCGAGCGTTGCTCGTCGAAGAATTGGCAGACCTCGCGACGATAGCCGGCATGCGGATCGGCATCGCTTAAGCCCGTGGTGGCGGTCATCGAGCTCCCGGCGAACTGGCCGAGCAGGCTCGCGCTGGCGCGACCGGTGCCGAATTCGCCGCCGGCGGACGATACCAGATGGCGGCCGAGAAGCGGCGCCGCCGACGCGCCGAGAGGCGCCATGGCGGAAAAACCGTAGATGGCGGGGACGTTGGCGAAAATGCGTCGCATGCTCTCGCGATTGCTTTCGCCGTGTCGCTCGTTCAAGGCGCGCGAGACGCGCTCGGCATCCGCCCGCGAATACCCGGAGCGCACGAGGCTGCGCGCGACTTCCGCCGCGGTGCTGTCGGGCGTCGCGGCATTCAGCGTGTTGCAGCCGAACAGGTAGACTTCCTTCAGCTGCGAGAACAGTCCGGAGCACGAAGCGCTGCAGGACGCGCGCTCGAGCTCGGCGACCGGCAGCGATTCGCGCGCGTCGAGGCGATCGGAATAGAATTCTGTTCCCCCATCGAAGTGACCGGAAACGACCAGGACGTCGCAGCTGAGGCGCTGGCGGCAGGCCGACGTCAGCCAATCGGGTCGCCCGCGCTCGACCAGCTCGACAAACTGGAACTTGTCTTCCGGCAGAATCCGGCGCAGCGTTTCCTTTTCGTTGGGCGAGTTGACGGTGACCGTGCAGACGGTGCTCTTGCCCGACTGGGCCTCGAGGGCCCAAAGCGCTGCCAGCAGGGCGATCAGCGAGGCGAATGTTCGGCGGGCAGGCATCGATCGAAAGAGGTAGCTGGTCTTCGGGGCGCGACAGTATTTCATGACGCCGGCATCCCGACCAGGCATTTCGTCCGCCCATTCCGCGCTTCTGGCGGCCGGTGTGGCCCCGCGCTCCCGCTTGTGGCGGTGCACGCGGTCCTCGAACGCGCCGTTTGCCGCGGCCGTTCAGCGCGGGATCGGCGCCGCCTTCAGATACCGCAGCTCCGTCGAAATCGAGCTCGACCCGTCGACGACCAGCAGATGCCCTTCCTGGATCGTGACCTGCAGGCGCATCGAGCGTCCGGCCAGTAGTCCGAGCGCGCGGCTCGCGTCGAGCGGAACCTCTGTCACCGTAAGGCCATCCTGGCGCTCGAGCCTTTCGCGCACGCCATCCCACCACAGGTCTACGGCACGCCCGCCATAGGCAAGGATATCGACCGAGCGCGCGCGGCCGCATGCCTTGCGCACCTCGCGCTCGTCCGGCAAACCGACCTCGATCCAACGCTCGATCGCGCCGGTCAGGTCCCTCTGCCAGAGATCCGGCTCGTTCTCTGCGCTCAAGCCGCGTCCGAATTCCAGCGCTTCGTCGGCGTGCAAGGCGAAGGCGAGCAAGCGCACCATCATGCGCTCATCGGTTTCCGACGGGTGGCGCGCGATCCTCAGCGAGTGATTGCCGTAATAGCCTCGCTCGACGTCGGCAATCGAAAGCTCGACTTTGAATATCGTGGAATTGAGTGCCATTGGTTGCCGAAAGCACGCACCGGCGCGCCCATCACGATAACCGGCGGCGCTCCCGAGTCAAGGCTTGGCGTTTTTGGCGGGCACCACCCGGGAGCCGCGCGGTCACCCCACGCGTGGCCCGATTCATGCATTTGCAACAGCAGGGAAAGCCGCGCGGCGATTTTCCCCCCAGAAGTGAGAATCGGCAGGAAGTTTTTACCTGTCGTGTTGCAACAATTCCAACCGTCGACGAAAGGACCTGCCATGGCACTCATCGATTTCATCCGGGATGCCGGCGAAAAGCTGTTCCACACCGGTAGCGCAGCAGCGGCTTCAGCAAGCAAGCAAACGCAGCAACCATCGTCCGACGGCGGCAAGGCAGCCGATGCCGCCGCGGGCGACGCAATACTGGCGTACATCAAGGCACAGAACCTGGACGCAACGGCGCTGACCGTCACATATGACAGCTCCACGGGCACCGCAACCGTTTACGGCGTCGCGCCCGATCAGGCAACCAAGGAGAAGATCATTCTGTGCGCCGGCAACGTCTCGAACGTCTCGCAGGTCGATGATCGCATGAGCGTCGAGCAGAAGGGCCCGGAAGCCAAGTTCTACGAGGTCAAGAGCGGCGACACGCTGTCCAAGATTGCCAAGATCTCCTACGGAGACGCCAACCAGTACCAGAAGATATTCGAAGCCAATCGACCGATGCTCAAGAGTCCCGACAAGATTTACCCCGGTCAAATGCTGAGAATTCCCTAGGAGACGAAACGCTGCCGGGTATCATGCCGCAAACCCGATTCGGCCAAGGAGCGCGCCCATGATCTCGCCAAAAGAGCTCTGGTCGCTGGTCAAAGAGTCGGTAAACGCCTGGCTCGAAGATCGCGCCGCCAGCATGGGTGCCGCGCTCGCCTATTACACAGCTTTAGCTGGGCACTATCTTTGAACTGCGAGAAGGACGGGGTGGCTGATGGGACTCGAACCCACGACAACCGGAATCACAATCCGGGACTCTACCAGCTGAGCTACAGCCACCATCGTTACCGCTGCCTGTCACGGCGCATCGCTGAATTGGCGCGCCCGACAGGACTCGAACCTGTTACCCCCGGCTTAGAAGGCCGGTGCTCTATCCGAATGAGCTACGGGCGCCTTGCGCGATCAAAGCCTCTACTCGTGAAGCCGATCCAGTCGGTGGTCGGGGTGGAGAGATTTGAACTCCCGACATCTTGCTCCCAAAGCAAGCGCGCTACCGGACTGCGCTACACCCCGAAAGGGTTGGATTATCGCTGTTACGGGCATCGCGGGTCAATTCGCACTGCGAGGCGCTATCGCGATCGTTATTTCGCGAATCGCCGAATCACGCCGATCGCCTCCGCGATCGCATGATCTCCCTGCCCCGACTTGACCGCCATCTGCACGCAGCCGTGCAGATGGTGCTCGAGCAGCTGCAGTCCCAGCGAGTCCAGCGCCGATTGCACGGCGCTCAGCTGGGTGAGGATGTCGATGCAGTAGCGGTCCTCGTCGATCATCCTGCCGATGCCGCGCACCTGGCCGTCGATGCGGTTGACCCGCTTGGTCAACGCCGATTTGTTCGGCCGCGCGACCGGCGGGTGTACGGCCCGGGGTGCGGCTATTGAGCCGGCCGGCTTACGCGACTTCATAACCTGCGCTCTCGATCGCCGCGCGCAACGCCGCAGGGTTGACGCGCGCCTCGTCGAAACTCACCTGCGCCGTCCCGCCCTGCAGGCTGACGGTCGCGTCGGACACACCCGGAAGCGCGGTCAGCACGCGCGTGACGCTGGCGACGCAACCGCCGCAACTCATGCCTTCGACTTTGAGCGTAACCGTGGTCATCGATTTCTCCTGGTTGGATTCATTGCTTCGGACGCCAGCGCCGCAACAGCAGCGCGTTGCCGACGACCGAGAGTGAGCTAGCCGCCATCGCTGCGCCGGCGAACACCGGGTTCAGCATGCCGAGCGCGGCGAGCGGAATGCCCAGCACGTTGTAGACGAACGCAAAGAAAAGGTTCTGCCGGATCTTGGCCAGCGTCGCGCGGGAAAGGAGTATGGCGTCGACGACGGCGTTCAGATCGTTGCGGACGACGGTGATGTCGGCGGTTTCGACCGCGACGTCCGATCCGGTGCCGATGGCGAAGCTGACGTCGGCGGCGGCGAGCGCAGGCGCGTCGTTGACGCCGTCGCCGATCATGCCGGTCACCTTGCCTCGCGCCGCCAACTCGCGGACAGCCGCGGCCTTTTCGGCCGGCAGCACACCGGCGCGAAAATCATCGATGCCGACCTCGGCCGCGACAGCCGCCGCGACTTGGCGGTTGTCCCCTGTCAGCATCAGAACTTCGATGCCCGCCGCCTTCGCGCGTGCGATCGCCCGCGCCGAGGTCGGTCGCACGCGATCGGCCAGCGCGATCATTCCGACAACCCGGCCGTCGGCCGCGACGCCGACCAGCGTGTTGCCGATGCTATGCAGCGCTCCGGCGTCCGGCGTGGCGATGCCTTGTTCGGCCAGGAAGCCGAGCGTCCCCGCGATCACGACGATCTCGTCCCCGTGGACATCGACATTGCCGCGGGCTCCCTTGCCGGGGACCGACTCGAATGCGCGCAGCGGCAGCGGTACGATGCCGTCGCGCGTCGCCGCATCGCGTATCGCATTGGCGAGCGGATGCGTCGATCCCTGCTCTACGCTCGCGGCAAGTTCCAGCACCTGCGAGCGCGTCGCACCATCGAGCGCGATCACGCCGGCGACGACCGGTTTGCCTTCGGTCAGGGTGCCGGTCTTGTCGATAACCAGCGCCGACAGCCGTCCTGCCTGCTCAAGCGCCGCGGCGTTGCGGATCAGCACGCCTAGCTGGGCGCCGCGGCCGGTGCCGACGACGATCGCCGTCGGCGTTGCCAGGCCCAGCGCGCACGGACAGGCGATGACCAGCACTGTCACCGCGTTGATTAGCGCCGCGCTCGCGTCGCCAATGAGCCAGTAGCCGAATCCCCAAGTCGCGACGGCGATGACGACGACCACCGGCACGAAAACGCCGGCGACGCGGTCAGCCAGACGCTGGATTGGCGCCTTCGATCCCTGCGCTTCGGCGACCAGACGCACGATGCCCGCAAGCAAGGTCGCGCTGCCGACGCCGGTCGCCTCGCATTCGATCAGACCTTCCTGGTTCAGTGTCCCGGCGAACACCGTCGATCCCGGGGCCTTGGCGACTGCGCGGCTTTCGCCGGTCACCATGCTCTCGTCGACGCTCGACCCGCCGTCACACACGATGCCGTCGACCGGCATCCGTTCGCCGGCGCGCACGATCAGCCGATCGCCGACGGCGACATCGGCGAGCGGCACCTCGACCGTGCCACCGCCGCGTCGAACGCGTGCCATCGCAGGCTGCAGGCGCGACAGTCCTTCGAGCGCCGCCGACATGCCGGACCGGGCACGCGCTTCCAGCAGCCTGCCCAACAGCACCAGCGTCATTACCGCGGCGCCCGCCTCGAAGTAGACGTGGCGGTTCTCGAGCCCGAGGACGGTGACGGCGGCGCTCATGCCCCACGCCATTGTCGTGCCGAGCGCGATCAGCACATCCATGTTGGCACCGCCGCCGCGCAACGCATGCCAGGCGCCGACGTAGAAGCGGCGGCCGATCCAGAATTGCACCGGCGTCGCCAGCGCCAGCTGCAGCCAGCGCGGCAGCCCCTCTGCGTGAGCGCCCGCGCTGCCGAGCCAGTCGCCGGCCGCGAGCATCGGGATCATTTGCGCGAGGAGCGGCAAGGTCAGCGCGGCGGCGATCCAGGTTTCGCGCCGCAGCTCGGCGTACGCCGCGGCCTTGCGTGCGCGATCGGTCGCGCGTTCGTCCGCGGCGTCGCGACGCAGAACAGCGTGATACCCGGCGCGCTCGATCGCGTCCAGCAGCTCTCGGGGCTCGACAGTGGCAGCGAGTGTGGCCGACGCGGTCTCGGTCGCGAAATTGACGCTGGCTTCGACGCCGGGAATGCGGCGCAGCGCCTTTTCGATGCGCGCCGCGCATGCGGCGCAGGTCATCCCTTCGAGGCCGAGTTCGACCCTGCGTTTCGATTCAGGCGCGGCGACAAGCGTGGCGTCCATGCTTCGATAATATACCCTAGGTGGGTATATGTCAAACGCCGCCGGCGCGGCGGGGAAGCTAGAAGCGGATCCTGCCGATCAGCACATCGCGGAACATCGCCCAGTCGCCGATCAGGCTGTAGACCGGGTGAGCAAAAGTCGCGGGCCGGTTGTGTTCGAAAAAGAAGTGTCCGACCCAGGCAAAGCCGTAGCCGGCGAGCACCGCGCCGAGCAGCCACCAGGCGTTTTGCGTGAACAGCGCCAGCGCAAGGCAAGCGAGCACCAGCGCGGACCCGACGACATGAAGGCGGCGACAGGTCCGATCGCGGTGCTCGGACAGGTAGAACGGATAGAACTCGCGAAACGAGCGGTAGTCGTCGGCCATCGAACGCTCCTCGTTGCCGCCGCAGCCTCGCGCGTCCTCGCTCAGCCTTCGCGCTTGAGCTGGGGAAACAGGATCACATCGCGTATCGACGGGCTGTCGGTCAACAGCATCACCAGGCGGTCGACGCCGATGCCCTCGCCGGCGGTGGGCGGCAAGCCGTATTCGAGCGCGCGAATGTAGTCAGCGTCGTAGTGCATCGCCTCGACGTCGCCCGCTTCCTTCGCCTCGACCTGCGCGGCGAAGCGCGCCGCCTGATCCTCCGGGTCGTTCAGCTCGGAAAAGCCGTTGGCGATTTCGCGGCCGGTGATGAACAGCTCGAAGCGATCGGTGACGGACGGATCGGCATCGCTGGCGCGCGCCAGCGGCGAGACGTCGGTCGGATGCGCGACGATGAACGTCGGCTGCACGAGCTTGTCCTCTGTCGTCGCCTCGAACAGCTTGAGCTGGAGCACGCCGAGCCCGTCGCTGGCCAGCACCTCGACGCCAAGCTTCGCCAGCGCGGCCTTAAGATATTCGGGCCGCGCCAGATCGGCCGGCGCATGCTGCGAGTCGTACTTGGCGATCGCTTCGGCCATCGTCAGGCGGTCGAACGGCTTGGCCAGGTCGATCGACACATCCTGGTATTCGAGCGTCGTCGCGCCGCACACCTTCTGCGCGACCTCGCGCAGCAGCGACTCGGTGAGGTCCATAAGGTAGCGATAGTCGCGGAACGCCTCGTAGAACTCGAGCATCGTGAACTCGGGATTGTGCCGCGTCGAAATCCCCTCGTTGCGGAAATTGCGGTTGATCTCGAACACCTTCTCCAGTCCGCCGACGACCAGCTTCTTGAGATAGAGCTCGGGGGCGATCCGCAGATAGAGATCGGCGTCCAGCGCGTTGTGATGGGTGATGAACGGCCGCGCCGCCGCGCCGCCCGGGATCGGATGCATCATCGGGGTTTCGACTTCGAGATAGCCACGCGCGACGAAGAATTCGCGCATCGCCTGCACGATCGCCGAGCGGGCGATGAACACGCGCCGCGACTCCGGGCTCGTTATCAGGTCGACATAGCGCTGCCGGTACTTCTGCTCCTGGTCGGTCAGGCCGTGGAATTTCTCCGGCAGCGGCCGCAGCGCCTTCGACAACAAGCGCAACTGGGTCACCTTGACGGTCAGCTCGCCAGTCTTGGTCTTGAACAGCGCACCCTGGGCGCCCAGAATATCGCCCAGGTCCCAATGTTTGAAAGCATCGTGCGCGTCGCCGCCGAGCGCGTCGGTGGTGACGTAGAGCTGGATGCGCCCGCTCATGTCCTGCAGCGTGGCAAAGCTCGCCTTGCCCATCACGCGCTTGAGCAGCATGCGGCCGGCGACCGCAACGTTGACCGGCTCGGCCTCGAGCTGGCCATTGTCCTGCCCATCATGGGCTTCATGCAGATCGCCAGCGAGCGCCGTGCGGCGAAAGTCGTTGGGGTACGCGTTGCCCTGCTCGCGCAGCGCGCGCAATTTGGCGCGGCGCTCGGTAACGATCTGGTTTTCGTCCGGCGGTTCGACTGGTCCGTCGGGCGGGCCATTCTTGTTGTTGTTCGACATTCCTACACTCCCTGCTTCAGGCTCGCGGCGATGAAATCGTCGAGGTTGCCGTCCAGAATCGATTGCGTATTCCCCACTTCGAGGTTGGTACGCAGGTCCTTGATGCGCGATTGATCG
>JBDTNP010000318.1:0-3834 GCA_039933695.1 Betaproteobacteria bacterium
CCTGGTGGCGGACACGGCGATCAAGCTCGGCATGAAGGTCATCGGCTTCGATCCCGAGATCACCGTCGACGCGGCCTGGCGGCTGCCTTCGAGTGTGCGCAAGGCCAACAGCATCGAAGAAGTGCTCAAGCATTCCGATTTCGTCACCTTGCACGTGCCGCTGCTGCCGGTGACGCGGCACCTGATCGACGGCAAGCGTCTCGCCGCCGGCAAGCCCGGCGCCGTACTGCTCAACTTCGCGCGCGATGCGATCGTCGACGATGCCGCCGTCGTCGCGGCGCTGCGCTCCCACCGTCTCAAATACTATCTGTGCGATTTTCCCAGCGTGGCACTGAAGGACGAGCCCAACGTCGTCGCGCTGCCGCATCTGGGCGCGTCGACCGCCGAGGCCGAGGAGAACTGCGCAGTGATGGTCGTCGACCACGTCCGCGAATACCTGGAACACGGGACGATCGCCAGCGCGGTCAACTTTCCCGACGTCGACATGCCGCGCGAGGCGCCGCATCGGGTCGCGATAGCCAATGCCAACGTGCCCAACATGCTGGGTCAGATCTCGTCGACGATGGCCAAGGCCGGCCTCAACATCCACACGATGGTCAACAAATCGCGGGGCGAGATGGCGTACACGCTGGTCGACGTCGACAGCCCGGTCGACGAGTCGCTGGTGCGTTCGATCGCGGCGATCAAAGGCGTCCTGTCGGTGCGCGCGATTCCCGTCGACGCCGGCGGATAGAAGTCCGAGTATCTGCCCGTGGGAGGCGCGCAGATCACATGATCACGCGATGCCTCCCCCAACCGCGTTCCAGCATCGGGCAGTTCTCGCATTCCATCGATCGGATGTCGCAGAACGGTATGTCGCAGCGCACCCGGCGTCCCTGCAGGATCATCCGGACTCGATCGAGTTTTTGCGGCCGCTCAGGCGGTAACGCATCGAGGCGATCATACCTCCGCCGGCCGCCGCGTCTGGCCGGGCGGGGTTGCGAAAACGTCGCGCGGAACCCATCTAGGCAATACGACCTCACCAGGCACGTCCCGTGAACCCCGCACTGAACATCGTCTGCCCGCACTGCAACACCATCAACCGGGTGCCGGAGGTCCGCCTTGCCGACGCCCCGACCTGCGGCCACTGCAAGAAGCCGCTGTTCGTCGGCCAGCCGGCCGAGCTGACGGCGGCCAATTTCGACCGCCATACCGGCAAAAACGACATTCCGGTCGTCGTCGATTTCTGGGCCGCATGGTGCGGCCCCTGCCGGATGATGGCGCCCCGCTTCGCGCGTGCTGCAGCCGAGCTCGAGCCGCGGATGCGGCTGGCGAAGCTCGACACCGAAGCCGCGCAGGATATCGCCGGCCGCTATGCGATCCGCAGCATTCCGACGATGATCGTCTTCGACCACGGCCGCGAGGCGGCGCGGCAGTCGGGCGCGATGGATTCGCGGGCGTTGCTTGCGTGGCTGTCTCCGATCGCACGTGCGCCGCGGGCCCAAGCCGGCGCGCAAGCCTAAGCGTGCGCCGATCGCCGTCGAGCGTCGTCACTTCGCCGGCGCCGCGGCAGCCGGCATGCGGAACGTTCCGCCGACCGCTTCGACGAACGTCCGCTCTTCGCGCCCGATCAGCGCGCTTCGCCTGGGCCAGCGCAAAATTGGCTCAACCCTCGGGGTCCGCCTTGAGGCGGGCGCGATACGCTTCGTATGCGGCAAGGCTGTCGAACGCAATCAAGCCCCAGGGCGACATTGTTGGTGCCCTCGTGCGGCACGCGTTGCGGGGTTGGATGGGCGCCACCCACGGCCGAGCTCGCCGGCCATGTCGCGCCGATTGCTGCACCGCTGCGGAAGCCCCGCGGCAACGAACGTCTGCCCGGCTCGAACTGACCTAGCCGGCCTTCCGGTTCAGCCGTTCGATGAATCGGGCGAGCTCGATGATCATGCGCTCGTGCGTTCCCGTGCCTATGCGCTCCACGCCGTCGCTTGCGTCGATGCTAAAGGCGACTTGCTTGCCCGCGACCCGCGTCACCTCCGCCTGGGCGATAACGGTTCGCCCGGCGGGCGTGGCCGCCAGGTGTTGAACGTCGACGCGTGTTCCGACCGCGCTTTCGCCGGCGTCGAGGTAGGGCTTGATGGCGTTGAGCGCGGCGTTTTCCATCGCCATGATCATCACCGGCGTCGCCAGCACCGGAGGCAGCGTCGCATCCTTGAAGCGATTGGCCAAGTGCTCGGCCTTCACGACCAGCGAAAACGAACCCTTGGCCCCGACGGGTATCGGCCGCATCGTTCTCCTCCGGGATCGGTAGAATGGATCGAGCTTATCCGATCGGCGCTTCGCCTGCGCGGGCATGCCCGCCGTGCCGCGCTCCGCCGGTCCCGCCCACGATCGGCGGAGTCGATCGACGCCAGGAGCGAGCTGAAGCCGATGTCCGACCTCTTGTTTCACATGATAACCGGCGCGCCCGATCCGGTCGCGCCGTTCAGCCACGCGGTCGAAGCCGATGGCTGGGTATTCGTGACCGGTCAGATGCCGCTCGAAGGCAGGTCGAACACGTCGCCCTATCCGGCGACGATCGAAGAGCAGACCCGTCAGGTGATGAAGAACCTCGTTACCGTGCTGAAAGGTTGCGGGCTGGACCTTGCCGATGTCGCCGCCGTACGAGTCTACCTGCTGCACTTCGACGACGATTACGCGCCAATGAACGAAGTCTATGCCGGCTACTTTCCCGCGGGGCGCCGCCCGGCGCGCACCTGCATCGGCGTCAGCGGGCTCGCCCGCGGCGCGCGCATCGAAATCGACATGATCGCGCGCCGCAGCGGCTGACTCGGTGCAGGCTGCGGTCGAGGCCATGTCCGTCAACCGCCGGCCTCCCGTCGCTGTCGGGCGCGGCGGGAGATCACCGGCGCGAACTTGCCGCCGACCGTGCGATCGATTGATTCGACGAATTCGACGTCGATGCGCGCGCTGCCGAGCACCGTTGCCAGCGTGTCGATGACGCGCTGTCGCGTCGCCTGCCGATCGCAGGACGGCGCGGCCAGCAGAGCGACGCGGAAATGGCTGTCGGTCAACTGCTCGACCTGGTATTCCCAGATCAATCGCTCTTGATTGAACGAGCTGCGGATCGCCTGGGGATGCACGATCCGGCCCGATGCGAATTCGAGCAGGTCGTCGCTCCGTCCCTCGGGGTAGGACAGCAACGGCAGCGACCGGCTGCACTCGCAGCGATCGGGCAGCAGGGTGACGATATCGCCGAGCCGGTAATTGAGCAGCACCATGCCGCGGTTGACCAGGTTGGAAACGATGACTTCGCCGCTTTGGCCGCGCGGCAGATCGCGGTCCGCGCCGTCGACGACCCGCAGCGGATAGAGATCGACATTCAGGTGCAGTCCGCAATGCCGCTCGCATTCGAAGCCGATCTTGAATGCCTCGACCGCCTGGTAGGTGGTGAACACCGGGATCCCGAATCGCTGCTCGATCATCGCGCGCACCGGCGCCGAAAGGCTGTCCGCCGTGTAGCTGACGATGGCCGGACGATGGATCGATTCCCCGGACCGCACCAGGTGACCGAACAGGATCGCCAGATGCGAGCCGTAGCTGTGCACGACGTGCGGCTTGAATGCATTGATATGTTGTACGGTGGTCTCGGGTGGGTCGAGCAGCGAGGCATACTGACGCTCGATGCCGACACCGCGTGGGTAAAGCCCGCGCTCGCGGCAATACTGCTGGACCTTCAGCGTCGTGCTGTGCGGGGGTGCCACGACCAGTTCCCGGTACCCGGTCGCACGGCCGATGATAGAGGTCCAGATGCTGCGCTCGCGCTCCCCTTGAGCGGCGTTTTCGAATACGCCGCGG
>JBDTNP010000319.1:0-3395 GCA_039933695.1 Betaproteobacteria bacterium
GCACACATCATCGGCGTCATCGTCAACGACAGCACCAGCGAGATCAGGATCGCCACCGACAGCGTCACCGCGAACTCGCGGAAATAGCGGCCGACGATGCCGCCCATCAGCAGGATCGGGATGAATACCGCGATAAGCGACAGGCTCATCGACACGACGGTGAAGCCGACTTCGCGCGCGCCGCGCAACGCGGCCTGGAACGGCGCGACGCCGCGCTCAATGTGCCGCGAGACGTTTTCCAGGACGACGATCGCGTCGTCGACGACAAACCCGGTGGCGATCGTCAGCGCCATCAGCGACAGATTGTTCAGGCTGAAACCGGCGAGGTACATGACGCCGAAGGTGGCGATCAGGGAGACGGGGACCGCGACGCTCGGGATCAGGGTCGCGCGCCAATTGCGCAGGAAGACGAACACGACCAGGACGACCAGGCACACGGCGACCATCAGGGTGCGCTCGACATCGCGCAGCGACGCGCGGATCGTCGTCGTCCGCTCCATCACGACGTCGAGCTTGATCGCACTCGGGATCGAGGCGCGAATCTGCGGCAGCATCGCCGTCACGCGGTCGACCGTCTCGATGATGTTCGCGTTCGGCTGGCGGCTGATGATGACCAGCACCGAGGGCTTGCCGTTCGACGATCCTGCATTGCGCAGGTCCTGGACCGAATCGACGACCCGCCCCAGGTCGGTGATCCTGACCGCGGCGCCATTGCGGTAGGCGACGATCAACGGCAGGTAGTCGGCGGCTTTCTTTGCCTGGTCGTTGGCCTGGATCTGCCAATGGCGATCGCCGGCCTCGAGCGATCCCTTCGGCCGGTTGGCGTTGGTCGCGGCGAGCACGGTGCGCACGTCCTCGAAGCCGATGCCGTACTTGTTCAGCGTCTGCGGGTTGAGCTCGACCCGCACCGCCGGCAGCGAGCTGCCGCCGACCTGCACTTCGCCGACTCCGGACAATTGCGACAGCTTCTGCGCGATGATCGTCGACGCGGCGTCGTACATCTGTCCCTGCGTCATCGTGTCCGAGGTGAGCGCCAGGATCATGATCGGCGCGTCGGCCGGATTGACCTTGCGATAGGTCGGATTGCCAGGGAGCCCGGTCGGTAGCAGGCTACGTGCCGCATTGAGCGCGGCCTGGACGTCGCGTGCGGCGCCGTCGATGTCCCGCGAGAGCTCGAATTGCAAGGTGACGTGCGTCGAGCCCAGCGCGCTGCTCGAGGTCATCTCGGTCACGCCGGCGATGCGGCCCAGCGAACGCTCGAGCGGCGTGGCGACGGTCGCGGCCATCGTTTCTGGGCTCGCGCCGGGGAGCGACGCCGACACCGAGATCGTCGGGAAGTCGACCTGTGGCAGCGGCGATACCGGCAGCAGGCGGAACGCGGCCGCGCCGGCGAGAGCCAGCCCGATCGTCAACAGCGTCGTCGCGACCGGCCGCGCAATAAAAGGCGCCGACAGGTTGAGCTGCCCCGTCCGTGCGTCCGGTTCACGATCTTCAGCCATTTCAGTCGCCGCTTGCCGGAGCGGCCGTGGACGCCTTGCCGCCGCGGCGGCGTTCGACACGGCGCGCGAGGCGGTCGAACGCGAGGTAGATCACCGGCGTCGTGAACAGCGTCAGCATCTGGCTGACGATCAGGCCGCCGACCATCGTGATGCCCAGCGGATGGCGCAGCTCGGAGCCGACACCCCAGCCCAGCATCAGCGGCAGCGCGGCCAGCAGCGCCGCCATCGTCGTCATCATGATCGGACGGAAACGCAGCAGGCACGCCTGGGTGATCGCCTCACGCGGCGGCTTGCCTTCCTTGCGCTCGGCGTCGAGCGCGAAGTCGATCATCATGATCGCATTCTTCTTGACGATGCCTATCAAAAGCACGATCCCGATGATGGCGATGACGTCGAGGTCCTTGCCGAAGATCATCAGGCCGAGCAGCGCGCCGACACCGGCGGAAGGCAGCGTCGAAAGGATCGTGATCGGATGGATATAGCTCTCGTAGAGCACACCCAGTACGATGTACATGGTGACGATCGCGGCGAGGATCAGCCACAGCTCGTTGGCGAGCGAGCCGCGGAACGCCGCGGCGGCGCCCTGGAAACGCAACTGCGCGCTTGCCGGCAGCCCGATCTCCTGCTGCACCTTCTGGATCTCCTGCACCGCATCGCCGAGCGACGCTCCGGGCGCCAGATTGAACGAGATCGTGGCGGCCGGAAACTGACCGACGTGCGTGACGAGCAGCGGCGTCGCGTGCTCGCTGATCCGCGCGATCGACGTCAGCGGCACCTGCCGCGGCGATTGGCTCGAGCTGGCCGTGCTGGCACCCGCGCCGGGCGCGGCTAGCGCTGCCGAGGCGTTGGCGCCGAGCGAAGCCGGCGTCGACGAGACGTTGCCAACCGGGACGTAAATCTGCGAAAGCGCCTCGGGCCCGAGCTGGAACTCCGGCTTCACTTCCAGCACGACGCGGTACTGGTTGGTCTGGGTGAATATCGTCGACACCAATCGCTGCCCGAACGCGTTGTACAGCGCGTTGTCGATCGTGGCCGGCGTAATCCCGTAGCGGCTTGCCGTCGCGCGGTCGATGTCCACATACGCCTGCAGGCCGCCGTCCTGCAGGTCGCTGGCGACGTCGGCCAGCTGCGGAATGTGGCGAAGACGCTCGACAATGCGCGGAACCCAGACGCTCAATTCGTCCGGATTCGTGTCTTCGACGGTGAACTGGTATTGCGTCCGACTGACCCGGTCCTCGATTGTTAGGTCCTGTACCGGCTGCATGTACAGCGCGATGCCTTCGACGCCGGCGACTCGCGACTGCAGATCGCGGATCACGTCGACGGCGCGGCGGCGTTGCGCCAGCGGCTTCAGGTTGATCAGCATCCGCCCGCTGTTCAAGGTCGTATTGGTGCCGTCGACGCCGATGAACGACGACAGGCTTTCGACCGCCGGGTCCTGCAGGACGATGGCGGCGAGCGCCTGCTGGCGTTCCGCCATCGCGGCGAATGAAACCGTTTGCGGCGCCTCGGTGATCCCCTGGATCGCCCCGGTGTCCTGGACCGGGAAAAAGCCCTTCGGGATGAATACGTAAAGCACGACGGTCAGCAGCAGCGCGATCACGGCGACGATCAGGGTCGCGCCCTGCCGGTCGAGCACCCAGTTGAGCATCCGGCCGTAGCGCTCGATCAGGCGCTCGAAAATCTCGCCGCTTCGGCGATAGAGATTTCCCTGCTTCTCCTTCGGGGTGTGCCGCAGGAACCGCGCCGACATCATCGGCGTCAGGGTCAACGAGACTACCGCCGAAATCAGGATCGATATCGCCAGCGTGATCGCGAATTCGCGGAACAGCCGGCCGACGACGTCACCCATGAACAGCAGCGGTATCAGCACCGCGATCAGCGAGATCGTCAGCG
>JBDTNP010000320.1:0-3571 GCA_039933695.1 Betaproteobacteria bacterium
CGAGCGCCTTGATGAAGGCCTTGCGCAGGAACAGCGAGAACTGCGCGTCGCCGTAGCTGGTCAAGCCGCGGCGAAGGCCACGAGTCATGCGGCGGCCGCCGGCCTGTCCCGCGCGAAGCCCAGTGCAGTCAGCGACGTCAACAGCGCGTTCCTTGCCTCGTCCGCCAGCGTCCGCAGCGGCGGCCGCACGATATTCCAGCCCGGCGCCTGGCGCAACTCGGCCAGGATCGCCTTGTTCGCCGGCACCATCGGGAACTTCTGGATCGCCGCACGCACCGCGGCGATCTCCTGCTGCAGTCGGTCGGCGGCGGGTGTGCGCCAGACCTGCATCAAACGGTGCATCGCCGCGACGTTGACGTTCGCCGTCGCGGAAATGCAACCCGCGCCACCCAAGCGCAGCGCATCGAGCAGATAGGTTTCGCTGCCGGGAAAGACCTCGAACCCCGGAAAAGCCTCCAGCAGGCCGCGCGTGTTATTCCAGTCGCCGGAGCTGTCCTTGAGACCGACGACGATTCCGGGATAGGCGTTCAGCAATCGCCCGATCACCTCGAATGAAAAGCCGACGCTGGCCATCGGCGGGATGTGGTAGAGGTAGACGCGAAGGCGGCGATCCCCGACGCGCTCGATGACCTCGGCGACGCTCGCAAAGACGCCATCGTCGCTGACGCCCTTGTAATAGAAAGGCGGCAGCATCAGCACGCCGAAGCAGCCCTGCTCGACCGCGTGCCGGGTGAGCGCTACGGTATCCGGCAGCGCGCAACATCCGGTGCCGGGCATCAGCACACCGGGCGAGATGCCGCCGTCGATCAGCCTTTCCAGCAGTTGCCTGCGCTCGCCGGTATCGAGCGAATTCGCCTCGCTGGTGGTGCCGAAGACGGCCAGGCCGTCGGCGCCTTCGGCGAGCAGCCAGCGGCAATGCGCGGCAAAGCGTTCGCCATCGACCGCAAGGTCGGCTTGAAATGGCGTCAGTGCGGGGACCAGCACGCCGCGCGGGAAATGATCGAGGCTGATGAGTCGGGCTCCTGGGCGATTGAGTCTAAGTCGCGGACACGACCGTCGGCCGTGCCGCGGCGGACCGCCCATGATTATAAGCGCCTTTGGTCGGCTGCATCGCGTCGGCAAGCGCCGCGACGGGAACTCCGCGCAAGGGCGCCGGTCTGTGCCGATAGAGGCTCCCGCGCAATGGCGCGGTGCGGTTTCGATTGCCTCGGCGAGGCGCCGGGCATAGGATGCATGCGTCGGTCTCTGGAAAGTCCTTCGATGCGCGTCTTTCCGATTGTGCTCGCTTCTTGCGCCACGGCGCTGTCGCTGCTCTCGCCTGCGGCCGGAGCATTTACCTGCTACATGCTGTACGACCGTAACGACAACCTGGTCTATCGCGATACGATTTCGCCGGTCGACATGAGCGACCAGGGTGCTAGCGCGCGCGAATCGATGCGGGATCGCGGCGACTATCTGGTCGTCGCCGATGCCGATCGCTGTCCGCAAGTGACGTTCGTGTTCGGCGCCGCCGGGTCCAGCACGCTGTCGGTCGATTCGATCGTCGGCGGCATGCCCGTCGGTGCGGGATCGTCAGCCTTCACCGTGTCACGATCCGCGGCGCGGCCCATTCCTCGCATCGCCCCTGCTCGGGCGGCGCGCGGCAGCGGCGATAAATAGCCGCGGCGCCGACGGCGCTTCAGGCCAATCGGCTGTGCCAGAGCAGCGAGAGCGTCGCCGCCGCGAGGAGCAGGATGGCGGCGGCCGCCACTGCCAAAGCGCTGACCTCGGTTTCTTTTTTCTCCAGCACGTAGCGCGCATTGAGC
This sequence comes from Betaproteobacteria bacterium, assembly GCA_039933695.1. GTDB lineage: Bacteria > Pseudomonadota > Gammaproteobacteria > Burkholderiales > Casimicrobiaceae > PALSA-1003. The sequence continues at coordinate 1,806 of JBDTNP010000320.1, forward strand.
CGCTGATAGATCTTGGCGAGCTCGGTCGCGCTGGCGGCGTGGAAATACTCGCCCTTCGTGATCTCGGCGATCGACTTCAGCGTCTCTTCGTCGAAGGCCATGTACATCGAATATCCGTCCATGTCCGCGGTCCCGCCGCCTGGCATGCCGAAGCCGACCGCGTAGATCCGCACGCCGCGGTCGGCCGCCAGCTTCGCCGCTTCGAGCGAATCCGGTCCGGTGGTGCGGCGGCCGTCGGTGAGCAGGATGATTGCAGCGGAGGCGTTCGATCCGGGCGGCACCGCCTTGAACGGTTTTTTGGCGGGGTCGGGGGCACTCTTCTCGATCGACTTGCCTAGCGGGCGCGCGCCGGGGCCGGAGCCGCCGAACAGCAGCGATTCCAGGTCGATGCCTTCCTCGGGGAAAAGCGTGGCCAGCGACACGATGATGCCGCTGCCTATCGCCGTGTGCCGCTGCAGCTCGAAGCGGTCGATCGCGGCGATCAGGTCGTCGCGATTGTGCGTCGGCGGCTGCACGACCGATGCCGTCCCGGCGAAGGATACGATGCCGACCAGAACGTCGGCCGGCTGCTCCTGCACGAATGCCTTGGCCGCGGTTTGCGCGGCCTCCAGCCGGCTGGGCTTGATGTCGTTCGCGCGCATGCTGAGCGAGACGTCGATCGCCATTATGGTCGTGCGCTGATCCGACGGCAGCGTGACGACGGCGCTGGGCCGCGCAATCGCGAAGATCGTCGCGAGCAGCGCGATCAGGAAGAGCAGCGGCGGGACGTGGCGCCGAAAGCGCTGCCGAGGCCCGAGCGCCTCCCTGACCAGACCGACGCTTGCATAGCGCAGCGCGTGCTTGCGCCTCCTGGAAAGCATCCAGACATAGATGCCGACCAGCACCGGGGCGAGCAGCAGCAGCCACAGCATCTGCGGCCAGACGAAAGTCATCTTTGTTGTCCGGGTCTGTTGCGGCGGCTGCGCATGATCGTATTTCGCCTTCGCGCCTGCGCGGAAGCGTGGCGCGCATTGCAACTACAAGTCTATGCCGTGTGATGGCGCAAAAGCAACCGGTCGATGGCGTGCAGAACCCCGAAAAATCCGGCAAAGTCGGCGAACAGCTCGTCGTCGCCGGGCGCAGCCGCCGCGCATGCCGGCTCCGCGCGCACCCGCTCGAAGATCTGGCGGAAGGTGCGCTTGCCGTCGATGTGCCTGAGCACGTATTTCGCGAAACGCCCCGGATCGACGCGCGTCGTTATGCCGCTGAAGCTGTGGTTCAGCACGAATGGACGATCGTGATGGCGGGTGATCAGCTCGTACAGCTCGGCGCCCGTCACCGGCTCGTGAAAGAAAAAAGGCACGTAGTCGGGATCTCCGTACGGCGCCTTGGTTCCGGCGCCGGCAGTCGCGTAGAAGACGTGCATCTTGATGCTCCCGCTCAACAGCTCGGCGATCTCCTGTTGCCGGCGCAGCGGCAGCGCATCGACGTCGCGCCAGAGCGCGGCCTCTCCGGGCGGCGCGAGCAGCCTTGGCGTGTACGCCGCGGATCCGCGATTGACGTCGGTAAACTGGATCGAAAGTCTGCACTTGTCCTCGAACCAGGCGTAGATCTCGGCCACCGTGTAGGCGCGATCCTGCGAATGAAGCAGCATGTCGTACATGCCGGCATCGCCGCCGATCACGTGCTCGCGATACAGATCTTGGGCGCGCGCGAACCAGTTGGTGCGCGGCAGACAGGGCAGCAGCGCCTTCGCGTTGGCCAGCTTGCGATCGGGATCGTCGAGC
>JBDTNP010000321.1:0-9575 GCA_039933695.1 Betaproteobacteria bacterium
TCAAGCTCTGCGAGCACATCGTCGGACGCGGGACGCATCGCACGCGTCCGCCGCGGCTCGCTCTCGGCCCGCAGGAAACCGCCGAGATCGAAGCGATGATGAAGCACGCGCTGGCGACACGTCCTGCGCTGCCGGACGTCGGTCTCAGGCGCGCGGCCTGACGGCGGCGCCGTCTCGTCGCGCATCGCCGTCCCTCGCGTCGAAAAAAACCAGGGGCCGGCTAGACCAGTTCGCGTCGCAGCGCGAGCATGCGCTCGAACACCTTGCTGCTCTTGCGCAGGCCGTTGTGCTCGTATTCGTTGGTCAGCCAGACCTTGGTGCCGGCGATCGATGCCGCGGTTTGCTCCGAAAGCGCGCGCGGCACGAACATATCCTCGGCGTAGATCGTCGCGACACAGGGGACGGTATTACGAGCCAGTTGCGCGGGATCGTACAACGCAGGCCAGCGTTCGTCGTGCGCAAGCAGCTCGGCCACCTCGCGCAACGGCCGCAGGCCCGGGTATTCGTCGAACATCCACGGATAGATCATCTCGCCGGTGAACGAAGGGGGCTTGCCTGGCGCCCAGTTCGTGTCGGGAAACTCGCCACGAATGCGCTCGGCCGACCAGCGCGCCGCAGCGCCTTGCGTGTAACACATCTCGTGCAACACGGCGAAAATCGGATTGGTTTCGAACGATTGTGAGTGTTCGAACGCGTGCAGGAACGGCAGGCTCAGTTCGTCGCCGTGCAGGCCGGAGCAAAAAGCGTCCTCGATCAGGTAGTGCAGCTTCTCCATGCCGTCGTCGAACCCGAGCATGAAACCGGCTTGCTGGAAGCGGCGAACCGTGAGGCGCCCTCCGCCAGGCAAGGCGACCTCATGACGATGCAGATGCTCGAGAATGCGGGCGCACAGCGCAGGATCGGCCGGATAGCGGGCGAAGAATTGTCCCGTCTTGCGCTGCACCTCCGGATAGGTGTGCCGGTAGTAGTCGTCGGCGTCGCCTTCGAGCGGCGGCAGGCCTCCGGTGATGAAGACTTCACGCAGGCCGTGCGGAAAGGCCGACAGATAATGGACGGCGCAGAACCCGCCATAACTCTGGCCGAGCACGCTCCAGGGCTCGTGCTCGCCGAGCAGCTGGCGACGGATAGCCTCGGCATCGCGGACGATGCTGTCGGCGCGAAAATGCATCAGATAGTCGGCTTGCGCGCGTGCGTTGCCGCGCCGGGCCAGCGTCTGAGGCAATACGACGCTGCTGCGGCCGTTGCCGCGAGAATCGAGCAGCAGCACCTGGTAATCGTCGAGCGCCCGTTTGAGCCAGCCGGACTTGTCGAGCGGTCGCGGTCCCGGGAATCCGGGCCCTCCCTGCAGGAAGACCAGCCACGGGCGTGCCGCCGACGGCACTTCACTGTTCCTGACCGCCCGCGTGAAAATCGACAGGGTCTCTCCCGACGGTTGCCCATGGTCGAGCGGCACGCTGAATTCGTAATCGGTCAGCTCCATGCCGTGGTGGCGGACGGTGGCGAGGGTTCGGAATGTCGTCATGAGTTTTCGATTCGGTTGGCCGATCCTGATCGGATCAATCGGCGTGGACGAGATGATTTTCGGCGCTGCTCGCCTGGGCCCGTCCTGAGCCGAAGCGCTGCGGGCGATAGGGTACCAAGTCGATCGGCGGCGGGCGGCCGGATAGGATGTCGGCGACCAGTCGCGCGGTCGCAGCAGCCTGCGTGAGCCCGAGGTGGCCGTGGCCGAACGCATAGACGACGCGATCATCAGTCGCGGACGGACCGATCGCCGGCAAGGTGTCGGGCAGCGACGGACGACAACCCATCCATTCGCTGCCGCCTTCGGTGCGCAGACCGGGCATCAAGCGCTTTGCCTTCGCGAGCAGTGCCGCCGAGCGCGCGAAGTTGGGCGCTGCCTCGAGTCCGGCGAACTCCACGGCCCCGCCGACGCGAACGCCGCATGCCAGCGGCGTCACGACAAAACCGTGCCCGGCGAATGTCAGCTGGCGCTTCAAGTCGAAGGCGCCCGTTGGCAGCGTGGTGTTGTAGCCGCGCTCGGTCTCGAGCGGAATGCGCTCGCCGAGCGTGCGCGCGAGGCGGTGCGACCAGGCACCGGCCGCGACGACTGTCCGGCGTGCGACGATCGTCGGCGCTTCGCGCAAATGCACGTTGACGCCATCGGCGCCCGACGAGAGCGCGATTGCATCGGCGCGTCCGATGCGGCCGCCGAGCCGCTCGAACTCGCGCGCGAGCGCCAGCGTCAATTGCAACGGGTCGCTGATCGTGCTCCAGCCGGGCACGAAAGTCGCCGCCGCGATAGCCGGGCTCAGGCCTGGCTGGAACGGTGCGATCGACTGCGCGCCGTGCAGATGGGTAAAGGCGATGCCGTGCTCGGCGCGCGCCTGCCAGCCGGGCTGCGACGCCTTCATCTCGGCCTCGCTTTCGTAAAGATGCAGGACGCCGTCGCTGCGCAGCATGTGGCTTGCGCCCGCTGCCGCGAGCATCGAAGTGGTTTCGGCCGCGGACAGCGCCATCAACGCCGCCTGCGCAGCGGTTCCTGCCCGCACGCGGTCACGCCGACTGGCGCGCCAGAACCGCAGCAGCCATGGAGTGAGCCGCAGCAGGTAGCGGGGCCGGATCGTCAGAGGCCCGAGCGGATCGACCAGCCAGCGTGCCGCGTGGCGCAGGATGCCGGGCGATGCGAGCGGCAAGATATCCGAGAACGCCAGCGCGCCCGCGTTGCCGCGGCTGGCCTGCGCCGCTACGCACTCCCGATCGATCAGCCATACGTCGCGTCCTTCGCGTTGCAGTCGCAGCGCGATCGCGACGCCGACGATGCCGGCGCCGATCACCAGCACGGCGCACGATCGCCGATCCGCCGGAAGCGGTCGCAACGGCGATTCGGGCGCATTCATCTACGACAGGGGGGCCGATCGATTCGTGCGCGCGCGGCCGAGCGCGGCAACCAAACACGCATTCAAACCAGCCCCCATGCGAAGACGTCGGCGGGATCGAACACCAGGCTTGCATCGAGGGTGACGTGGGCGCGGCCATCGATCATCGGCAGCACGGCATTCGCCGGCAAATCCGGAAGCGCTTGCGCCGGCCGGCGATAATGAGCGGTGAAGACGCTGCCGATGACGCTTTCCTGCCGCCACTTTGCGTCCGGGGCCAGCTTGCCGTCGGCGGCGAGGCAGGCGAGCTTCGCGCTCGTGCCGGTGCCGCACGGAGAGCGGTCGTACGCTCCGCCCGGGCAGAGCACGAAGTTGCGCGCGTCGTTGCGGGAATCAGCCGGCGGCCCGATCAGCTCGACGTGATCGATCTCAGCGCCATCGCGGCCGGTCACGCCCTGCTGCTGCAGGGCGTCGCGAACCCGCGCGGCGAACGCCGCAAGCTCGCCGACACGGCTCGCTTCGAGACGCAAGCCGTGGTCGCTGCACAGGAAGAACCAGTTGCCGCCCCACGCCACGTCGCCGCGTACGACGCCGTGGCCCGGGACGTCGACCTTGACCTGCGCCGCGTGACGGTACGACGGTACATTGGCCACCGTCACGCTGCCGCCGTCGTGCAAGGTGGTCGTCACGATGCCGACCGGCGTTTCGATCCGGTGATCGCCCGCCTTCAACCGGCCGAGATAGGCCAGCGTCGCGACCAGCCCGATCGTCCCATGACCGCACATGCCGATGTAGCCGACGTTGTTGAAAAAGATCACGCCGCAGGCGCTGCTCGCGTCGACGGGCGCGCACAGCAGCGCGCCCACCATAACGTCCGAGCCGCGCGGCTCGTTGACGAGCGCCCTGCGCCACGCGTCGTGCTCGTCGCGAAAGCGCTGCCGGCGCTGCGCCATGTCGCCGTCGCCCAGGTCGGGCCCGCCGCTGACGACCACGCGCGTGGGCTCGCCGCCGGTGTGCGAGTCGATGACGCGGATGGGTGTGGCCGGATTGGAGTTCACGCTTGAGGAACAGGCGGCGCAGAACTCGATTATAGTCGACGCTAAGGAAACCACTTTGTCGGGAGTCGGAGTCGAATGCGCGAGCCGGCGCGACACGCATGCATCCGTCACGCATTGGCGTTTGCCGCGATCGCGATCGTCATCGCGGTGAACTCGCTTCCCGGGTCGGCTCTGGCCGCCGACCCGGCGAAAGCGCTGCGCGTCGTCCTCACCAGCGCCGAACAGACCTTCGATCCGCAGTTCTCTGCCGACGGCGGCTCCGACGGCATCATCGATCACATCTACGAGTCGATGCTGGACTACGACTATCTGGTTCGCCCGGTCAAGCTAGTGTCGAGGACGCTCGAGGCGATGCCGACGGTCGAAGCCGGCGGCGCGACCTATGTTTTCAAGCTGAAGCGAGGCATCTTCTTCACGCCCGACCCGGCGTTCAACGGCAAGCCGCGCGAGCTTACCGCAAGCGATCAGGCGTATGCGCTCAAGCGTTTGCTCGATCCGGCGGTGAAAAGCCCGTGGCTATGGATGATCGAGGGCAAGATCATCGGCGCGGACGAGGTCCGCGCCCAAGCCCTCAAGACGGGGAAATTCGATTACGACGCATCGATCGCGGGCCTCGAAGTCGTCGATCGCTATACGCTGCGCATCCGCCTGAAGCAGCCCGACCTGCGCTTCCCCTACGTTTTCGCCGTGCCCAACACCGCCGCGGTCGCGCGCGAGGTCGTCGAGGCGTATGGCAGGGATTTCGGCGCGCATCCGGTGGGCACCGGACCGTACATGCTGGGCGAATACCGACGCAGCGCCCGGATCGTGCTGCTGGCCAATCCCGGTTTTCGCGACACGACTTATGTGCCTGCCGGACCGATCCCGCCCGAGGCGATGCCGATCGCGGCGGCGCTCAAGGGGAAGAAGCTGCCGCTGGTCGGTCGCATCGAGATCTCGGTGATCGTGGAAGGGCAGGCGGTGTGGCTCGCCTTCGCGAACCGCGAGCTCGACTTCCTCGAGCGGCTTCCGCCGGAATTTGTCGAGCAGGCGCTGGCCGACGGCGTGCTTCGGCCCGAGCTCGCGACCAAAGGTATCCGGCACGAGGCGCAGCTGCGGCCCAACACGCGCTGGACCTATTTCAACATGGAAGACCCGGTGGTCGGCGGCTACAGCGCGGCGAAGATCGCGCTGCGGCGCGCGATCGGCATGGGCTTCGATGAGGACGAGTACATCCGCGTCATCCTCAAGGGTCGTGCTGTTCCGGCGACAAGCCCGATTCCGCCCGACATCGTCGGCTACGATCCGCGACTCAAGACCAATGCGCAACTCTACGATCCCGCGGCGGCGCGTGCGCTGCTCGACCGGTTCGGCTACAAGGACCGCGACGGCGACGGCTACCGCGAAACCCCGGACGGCAAGCCGCTGGTCCTCGAGCGCTGGTCGGCGGCCACGTCGCTCACGCGTCAGGAGGACGAGCAGTGGAAGAAGAACATGGATGCGCTGGGCTTGAGGATCGTGTTCAAGAAGGATGCCCTGCAAGAGCTGCGTAAGATGGCGCGGCTGGGAAAGATGCCGATGCGCACCGACGGCTGGAACGCCGATTACCCCGACGCCGAAAACTTCATGCAGCTGCTTTACGGGCCGAACGTCGGACAGGAAAATCATGCCCGGTTCAGCTTGCCGGAATTCGACAAGCTCTACGATGCCGCATATCGCTTGCCGGATTCGCCCGAACGCACGCGGCTGTTCGACCGGATGACCGAACTGGTTATCGCCTACGCGCCCTGGCGGCTGATGGAGCACCGGATGGAGGACCATTTGCTGCAGCCCTGGATCCTGAATTACAAGCCGCACCCGGTTCGAACGGCGCTGTGGCGTTACCTCGACATCGACCCGGCGCAGCGTCCGAAATGAAGCGCGCTATGCCGCCGACGCCGGCAACGGGGCCGACCGCTCAGGCTAGACCGCGGCGGCGACCGATTCGGGCTCGACCTCGCGCAGTGCCTCGAGGAGCAACTCCGGGCGTCCGTTTTGCAGCAGCGCTGCGTCGGAAAGCGTGCGGCGCCAGGCGCGCGCCCCGGGCGAGCCGTGGTAGAGCCCGAGGATGTGCCGGGTGATCGCACGCAAATGCACACCGCGCGCGAGCTGCGCCTCGACATACGGAAGCAGCGCCGCGACGATCTCCGCGCGCGAGCGCGGCCGCGCGCCGGGGCCGAAGCAGAGCGCGTCAGCGTTGGCGAGCATGTACGGATGGTGATAAGCGGCGCGCCCGAGCATCACGCCGTCGACCTTCGGGAGCTCGCGCGCGATATCGCTAAGCGTCGCGATGCCGCCGTTGATGACGATTGTATGCTCGGGGAAGTCGCGCTTCAGCCGGTGCACGAATTCATACTTCAGCGGCGGGATCTCGCGATTCTCCTTCGGTGACAGGCCTTTCAGGATCGCGTTCCTGGCGTGGACGATGAACGCGCTGGCGCCCGCTGCCGCGACGGTGCCGACGAAGTCGCGCACGAATGCGTACTCGTCGACCGCATCGATGCCGGTGCGGTGCTTGACCGTCACCGGCAGCGCCACTGCATCGCGCATCGCCGCGACGCAATCGGCGACCAGCGCCGGCTCGGCCATCAGGCACGCGCCGAAGCTGCCGGTCTGCACGCGCTCGCTCGGACAGCCGACGTTCAGGTTGATCTCGTCATAGCCCCAGGCTTCGCCCAGCCGGGCGCAGTGCGCGAGCGCGGACGGGTCGCTGCCGCCGAGCTGCAGTGCGATCGGATGCTCGGCCGGATCGAAGTCGAGATGCCGCGGCACATTGCCGAACAACATCGCACCGGTCGTCACCATTTCGGTGTACAAGCGTGCGCGCGGGGTGATCAGCCGGAAAAAGTAGCGGCAGTGCCGGTCGGTCCAGTCCATCATCGGAGCCGCGCATAAGCGATGCGTTAAGTCTTTCATTTTCCTAGCCTTCTTACGCGTCTGTCGGTCCAATAACTATTTGGACCCATTGATGATTTTATCTGAAGGCAGGCACTGCCAGCTTCGCTGTCCCATGCTGCAGTACCCGCAAACCGGACGCCAAAATGGGCGATTTGGTTTGGCAGTGCACACAATTTGCACACGCCAGCGACCATGGCTTAGCGTTCGGCCGCCCCTTGGACTGGGACGCCAGAATGAAATTGGCCGCCCTCCGGCATTCGTGCTATGATGCGTTGATGCTAAACCACCAAGACACCAATGGCTCGACTGACTATTACTTTGAGCGATGAACGCCACCGCGCCTTGCGCGAGGCGGCCGTCAGCCGCCGCAAGACGATTGGGCAGCTGGTCGAGGAAAGCCTTGAGTTCTACGGCATCAAGACGGCGCGCAGCGCCGAAAGGCTCGTCGCGAAGGCACGGGCTCGAGCTTCGCTCAGCGAAGCCGAGGCCTTACGGCTCGCAGTGGCCGAGACCCGCGCTTCCCGGCGCCGATGAAATTTGCGGCCGCGGTCATCGACACGAATGTCGTTGTCGCGGGCCTGCTAACTGGAAACACCGCCTCTCCCACTGCCAGGATTCTGGATGGAATGTGCAAAGGCGCATTTGCATTTCTGCTTTCCACGGCTCTGCTCGCCGAATACCGGGAGGTACTTCTGCGCAAGAAGATTCGCGCACTTCACGGCCTTAGCGAGCGGGACGTCGAGGCTCTGTTAGTAGCACTCGCGACCAATGCAGTTGTGCGCGAGCCGGAGCCGCGAACGGGAGCGCCAGACAAGGACGATGACCATCTTTGGTCTCTTGTTCAGAGTGAAGCGAATTGCGTGCTGGTGACAGGCGACCATGTGTTGGTGGCAAGCCCGCCGCCCAAGTCGCATGTTCTTCAACCACGGCAATTCGTGGATTTGCTTCCAGAGTGAAACTGGGTTCAGCGGTACCTCACGTCCTTGCAATTATTGGCATCCAGAAACTCACTCGCTGCCCGCTCCTTTTCCCAGATAGACCGGCCAGCCCTTCGCGGATTCTCCCGGAATGCGCTGTTACGCTCATCGATGTAGCGGACTATCGCTGTTTGGGCGTCTTCGACGGTTCTATAGTCGCTGTTGTGGATAATCGCGCGCGCCATCCCGCTGAAGACTGACTCAATGACGTTCAAAAACTGCGCCCCCGACGGCAATGGCATTATCTCGATTTGAGGGGCAGCGTGATGCTCTGCCCACTGATTCAGGACTGAATTCTCGATCAGCGTCACGACGATACGCTTCTGCCGCTCACGAGGCGCGGCTCCCTGAAAACGCGAGCGCAAGCTCGTGTGTCGATGCGGCCTAGCGCGGACAGGCTGCGCCGGTTTCCGCCCAACGCCGGACAACCCGGTGGAACTCGGCCTGCGCAAGCGGTGGCGGGACGCGGCCGCCCGGCGACCATGCCCATTGGACCAGCGCGTCGTCCGTCATGTGATGCACCAGTGCGTCGATCGACTTGCCGCCGTTCTTGCGCGTGTCCTTGAGAACACGGCAAAGCGCACCGTCGGAGAGTCCCTCCCAGCCCATGCTCAAGGGCGCGAGATGCCAGTTCGGCGCGCCTGGCACGGCGCCGCCGGCGACATTGGTCGTCTGATGGCAGGCCGAGCACTGCAGTGTCGGAAAGCCAGAGTTATTGGGGCCGCGTGCTGTGGATGACCCTGGACCCGGGCTGATTGCTCCAGGTTTGCATAAACCGTATATATAGTATATTATCTCGCCTTGACTTCCGGCTCCCTCTTTCGACGCGTGTTCGATGGCCAACAGACCCTCCAAATTCGGCGCTAAGCGGACTGGCGCGGCGCCCGCGAGATCCGCGAAGCGGAAGCCGGAAGCGTCCTTGAAGAGCAAGCGGAAGGCCGCGAAGAGCGTCAAGCTGGTGCGGGTAATTCGCGACAGTTTCACGATGCCGGCGGCAGAGCACCAGCTGATCGGGGCGCTCAAAAAACGATGTATCGGCCTGGGCGTGGCCATCAAGAAAAGCGAGCTGCTGCGCGCGGGACTTGCGTCATTGGTGCGGCTCCCCGATGAGGGATTGGCCAAGGCGGTCGCCGCGGTCGAGAGCGTAAAGACGGGACGGCCGCCAGGCAAGAAGAAGAAAAAGAGGAAGACGAATCGTGCAAAGCGCAAGAAGCAGTAATTCGAATCGAATGGAGGTCGGCGTGGAGAGATCTCAAGTGACGCGGGACATTGCTGTTTCCGCGTTGGTAAACGAATTCGCGCTGGGCACCAGACTTGGAACGCAAGTCGTGCTCGACCTTTACGAGTGCGAGACCGCTCATCTTGACGACATCGCGTGGGTGAAGAAAACCCTCGTTGAAGCAGCTCGCGCCGCCGGAGCCACCGTCGTCGAGACAGTCTTCCACAAATTCGCGCCGTGTGGCATCTCCGGCGTCGTCGTCATTGCGGAATCGCATCTTGCGATCCACATATGGCCCGAGCATCGCTATGCGGCGGTCGACGTGTTCACCTGCGGCGACAGCGTCCAGATGGACGTCGCGACCGCCCTGCTGGCCCGCGAGTTTCGATCCAGGCGGCCGGTGCAGCGGCGCTTTACCCGGGGCGACGACGTGTCGGCAGGGTGAGCTAGCGCCTGCTGTCTCGCTTGGCCCCCTTTTTTGCTGCGTAAAGTCGGGCGCGCACCTGAAGAGTCCGGTCCCGGGCGCGGC
>JBDTNP010000322.1:0-11666 GCA_039933695.1 Betaproteobacteria bacterium
GCGCGCTATCGAACTGCCTACGCCAGCCGTCGCCAGAGCAGCCGCCATCGCCGCGGTGGCATTCGCATTGGCGTCCTGCGCCATGATGCCGGCCTCCGCGCCCAGTGACGCGGCGGCGCCCGCTGCATCCTCGGCCGCGCCCGACGCAGCCGAATCCGCGGTCGACCTCGGTCCCGAACCGGCCGCATCGTGGCGACCAACGCCGGAGATGGAGGACGCGACGATGCTTGCGCACGCGGTAGTGGCGCCGAGCGTCGACGAACCGGCGGTGAGCGCCGAAGATCCGAACGCGGTCACCGTGCCGCTGCCGCCGGCCAACGGCAATCTCTGGGAGCGCATTCGCGCCGGCTTCGCCATGCCGGACCTCGACACCCCGGAGGTCAGGAAAGCGGCCGACTGGTATGCCGCCAATCCCGAATACGTCGCGCGGATGGTCGAGCGCAGCCGGCGCTACCTGTACTACATCGTCGGGCAGGTCGAAAAGCGCGGCATGCCGACCGAGATCGCGCTCTTGCCGATGATCGAAAGTGCATTCAATCCGATGGCGTACTCGAAGAGCCGGGCGTCGGGCATCTGGCAGTTCATGCCGTCGACCGGGAAGACTTACGGCATGGAACAGAACTGGTGGTTCGACGAGCGGCGCGATATCGTCGCCGCGACCGATGGCGCGCTCGATTATCTGGAAAAGCTCTACCAGGAATTCGGGGATTGGCGCCTTTCCCTGGCGGCGTACAACTGGGGCGAGGGATCGGTGCGGCGGGCGATAGCCGCCAACGCAAAGCGCAAGCTGCCGACCGATTATTTGAGCCTCAAGATGCCGGCAGAGACGCGCGGCTACGTGCCCAAGCTGCAGGCGATCGAGAACATCGTGCGGGACCCGAAAGCCTATGGGCTCAAGTTCGCCGACATTCCCGACGCGCCGTATTTCAGCGTCGTGCGCACCAGCCGCAAGATGGACGTCAAGATCGCGGCCGAGCTCGCGGACATGCCGCTGGAGGAATTCCTTTCGCTCAATCCGCAGCATAACCGCCCGGTGATCGCAGGGGCCGACGAGGCATCGATTCTGCTGCCGTACGACAAGGCCGGGTTGTTCGCGGCCAAGCTCGAGCTGTCGGATCAGCCGATGGTCACCTGGCAGGCGTACAAGCTGAAGACGGGGGAAACGCTGCAGCAGGTAGCGACGCGGTTCGGCCTGCCGCTGGAGACGCTGCGCGCGGTCAATGGCATCGGTCCGCGTGCGGTAGTTCCGGTCAATCACACGCTGCTCGTGCCCTCGCAGCTGCCCTCCAGCGCGACCGCGGCGACGCTGCAGAGCGCCGTCTTCACGACGGTGCCCGAAGGACGGACTTTCTATCATCGCGTCCGCAACAGCGAGACGCTCTACGGCATCGCTGCCCGCTATCACGTCAGCGTCCAGGAGCTGAAAGCCTGGAATCCCGACGTGAAAGGCAAGCTGATGTGGGGGCAGCGACTGCGCGTGATCAGCGACGCGGTACCCGGAGGCAAATCCAGGCACGGCGGCAAGGCCCGCAAACGCGCAACCGCGGCGGCACTCGGCACCGGAAAGCCGGCCGGCACCAAGGCACTGGCTGCCCGCCACTAGCGCCCCAATCGGGCGAGTCGCCGCCCCAAAACAAAACAGGCGACACTTGCGCGTCGCCTGTTTTGGGGTCCATCGCAGCTGCGACGGACGGATTGCCGCGTAAGCCTATTTCTTCTTGGCGGCCTTTCTCTTGGCCGGTTTGCGCTTGGCGGCCTTCTTCTTCTTCGGGGCAGCCTTCTTTTTCGCAACCTTGCGCTTCGCTGCCTTCTTCTTGGCGGGCTTGCGCTTGGCGGCCTTCTTCTTCGGGGCAGCCTTCTTCTTCGCTACCTTGCGCTTCGCTGCCTTTTTCTTGGCGGGCTTGCGCTTGGCGGCCTTCTTCTTCTTCGGGGCAGCCTTCTTCTTCTTTCCAGCCTTCTTCTTCGGGGCAGCCTTCTTCGCCGCCTTCTTCCTGGGCGCCGCTTTTCGCTTCGCCTTTTTCTTCGGCGCCGCGGCCGGAGCCGACGGTGTCGACATCGTCATCATGTCAGCCATCATTTGCATTTCTCCTGTCTGAGTTGCAAAAACTGTTATGAGTGCTTCTCTTCGTCGCAGGTTTCGCCGGAATCGGCCGTCGAGATTTACTGCGCCTCTTGACAAACCCATTGACACCTGCTGCCTGAATTCTAGCCAATTTTTTTCGAAATACAAGATTTAATTGCTGTTTTAGGTGACGCTGTACGTCAGTGTTGCGCTTTTGCACAGGTGTTTTTCAAGCTCGCGCAAGCGATCAAGGAAGCAAAATTTCACGCGCGAATAGTTCCTCCGCGGCCTCGCGCGGACGCACCAGATGCGCCTTTTTTCCATCGACCACGACCTCGGCGGCGCGCGGCCGCGAGTTGTAGTTCGAGCTCATCGCCATCGCGTAGGCGCCGGCGGAAAGGATGGCGAGCAAGTCGCCTTCCGCGAGGTCGAGCACACGGTCGTGCGCCAGGAAATCCGCGCTCTCGCACACCGGTCCGACGATCTGCCATAGCGCGGGCGGCCCGGAGCGCGGCGCGACCGCGCGCACCTCGTGCCAGGCGTCGTACAGCGCGGGGCGCAGCAGATCGTTCATCGCCGCGTCGACGATCGCGAAATTGCGATCCGCGCCGGGCTTCAGGTACAGCACGCGGGTCAGCAGCGCACCGGCATTGCCGACCAGCATGCGCCCGGGCTCGAACAGCAGCTTGAGCGGGCGCTTTCCCAGCAGAGCGCCGATCGCCGCGGCGTAATCGGCAGGCGCTATCGTCTGCTCGTCGCGGTAGCGGATGCCGATTCCGCCGCCCAGGTCGATGTGCTCGAGCGCGATACCGTCCGCGGCCAGGCGGTCGACCAGATCGAACGCCTTGGCGGCCGCCTCGCAATGCGGGTCCAGCGTGGTGATCTGCGAGCCGATGTGCATGTCGATGCCGCGCACGGCGACGTGGGGCAGGCCGGCGGCGCGCCGGTACAGTGGCAGGGCATCGTCAAACGCGATCCCGAACTTGTCCCCCTTGAGGCCGGTCGAGATGTACCGATGGGTCTTCGGATCGACGTCCGGATTGACCCGAAAGCTTATGGGCGCCTGCTTGCCGAGCGAGCCAGCGACCCGGTTCAAATGCTCGAGTTCGCCTGCCGATTCGACGTTGAAGCACAGTATCCCGAGCTGCAGAGCGCTTGCCATTTCGGCGTCGGTCTTGCCGACGCCGGAGAACACGATCCGGTCGGAATGGGCGCCGGCGGCGATTGCCCTCGCGAGCTCGCCGCCCGATACGATGTCGAAGCCGCTGCCCAGACGCGCGAGCAGGTTGACGATCGCCAGATTCGAGTTGGCTTTCATCGCGTAGCAGACCAGGTGGGGCACCCCGGCGAATGCGCGATCGAACGTCGCAAAGGCGTCTTCGATCGCGGCGCGAGAATAGACGAAGCACGGAGTGCCGTGATTCGCGGCGATTTCGGCGAGCGCAACGCCCTCCGCGGCGAGCTCGCCGTCGCGATAATCGAACGCGGTCACTGCTTGACGGGGCCGGATGATCCGGGCGCGGTCGGGGGCTCGGCCGGCGGCGGAGACGATGGAGTGGACGACGGCGGCGGCGTTGTCAGCGGAGCGCCCGGCTCGGTCGTTGGAGGCGCGGCGGGGCTTGCGGCGGGCTTGGCCGGCGGCAGTTTCAGCGGGCCCTTGATGCCGCATGATGTCAACGCAAGCGCTCCGATGCATGCGATGGCGGCGGCGTAACGGCGTAACATTCCCGGCTCTAGGTGCAAGGAAGCAATCCCTATGCGGCCTTCATTGCCGGAAAGTCTAGCACGCAAGTGCGGACCGATCCGATGAGCAGCGAAAGCGAATTCAGCGCTCGCGCCGATGCGGTGCTCACCGCCATCGGCGCGGCGCTCGATACCGCCAGCGACGCCGGCGACGCCGATCTCGACTGGTCGCTGAACGACGGGGTGCTGACGATCGATTGCGGGCGCGGCGGCAAACTGATCGTCAATCGGCATGTGCCGAACCGCGAAATCTGGGTCGCGGCGAAATCCGGCGGCTTTCACTTTCGCGCGGCCGGCGGCGCCTGGCGCGATTCGCGCGGCGGCGAAGAGCTCGGCGCGGCGCTGATCCGGCTGCTGCGGGACCAGGCCGGCACGATCGTCGACATCCCTGTGCTGCCGCCGCCGGCAGTTTAGCCCAGCAGCGGAGTCAGTGCGTCGAGCTCGCGCCGGGCATCGTCATGACCGGGCAGCAGCGCCTCGAGCAGCGCCCAGAAGCGAGGCGAATGATTGAGCTCGACCAGGTGCGCGACTTCGTGCGCGACCACATAGTCGGCGATGCGCGGCGGCAGCTGCACCAGCCGCCAATGCAGGCGGATCTCGCCCTTCTGGTTGCAGCTTCCCCACTGCGTGCGCGCGCTGGACAGCCGTACCGTCGGCGAGCTCGTGGCGACCAGGCTGGCAAAATGCGCGACTCGTGGTGCGAGCAACGCCAGCGCCTGGTCCTTGAGCCAGCGTCCGACGAATGCCGCGATCTCGGTTTCGTCGCCCGGGTCGGGGTGAAGCACCGTCAGATGCAAGAGGTCGGCGGCGATCGCCTTGCGCCGCGCCGGGAACAGCGCCAGTGTCAGCGGACGGCCCTGGTAAAGCAGCCCGGCGCCGGCGCGCCATTCGGTCGGCAGTGAATCGCGGTTCTTGCCGCGCCATTCGGCGAGCGTCTTGATTACCCAGTCGGCGCGCTCGATCAGCGCCAGCTCGATCTCGCGCAGCGCTACCCAGCGCGGCGCGCGCACGACCAGGCCGCTGTGGTCGATCACCATGCCGATCGAGCTGCGGCGAGCACGAAACAACCGGTAGTCCACATCGTGGCCGGCAATCGACACGCGGCGCACGCTGCCTTCGCCCGCGTCGCCGCGCCGATTGCCGGTCAGCGGCGCGCGTCTCTGCGCTCGTCCAGCGGGTTGCCCAGTCGCGCGACTTCGTTCTCTATCCAGGACTCGACCTCCCCGATCAGCCGCTGCATGTCGTCGCCTTCGGGTCGGATCGGCGGACCGATCGACACGGTCACCGTGCCCGCCTGCTTGCCGAGCACGCCCTTAGGCCACAAATAGCCGGCATTATGCGCCACCGGAACGATGGGGATGCCAAGCGCGATCGCCAGGCGCGCGCCGCCGCTCTTGTAGTGCGCGCGCGTGCCGGCCCTGATCCGCGTGCCTTCCGGGTAGACGACGATCCAGAATCCCTGGCGCAAGCGTTCGCGGCCCTGGGTGACCAGCTGCGTCATCGCATCGTGTCCGGCCTTGCGGTCGATGGTTATCGGGGACGCCAGCGTGAACGCCCAGCCGAAGAACGGGATCGACAAGAGCTCCTTCTTAGCGACGAAGGCCAGCGGCGGAAACAGGAAGTTCAGCGACAGCGTTTCCCATGTCGACGAGTGCTTCGACATGACGAGGTGCGGATCGGCCCGGGGCGGGATGTTCTCGGCGCCGAGGACGCGGTGCCGGATGCCGCAGATCAGCCTTGCCCCGACCAGATTGAGCAGGCACCACCCGGTGATGAACCGGAAGCGAGGCAGTGGCGGCAGCCAGAACGAAAGCAGCACCAGCGTCGCGTAGATCGGCGTCAGGATCAGCTGATACAGCGCGAACAGCAGCGAGCGCAGCGCCGACATCGTGGACGCCTCGAGCTTTCTTCAGTCGCCCGCGAGGAGCGCGGTCACGAAGAAAGCGAGGTCGGGAAAGATCGCCGTATCCTGCGGAAAGTTGCCGCTGCGCAGCGTTTTCTCGCCCTTCCCGGTAAGGACCAGGATCGGCTGCGCGCCGACCGCTGCCGCCGCCTGCAGATCGCGCTCCCCGTCGCCGACGCAAGGCACGCCGGTCAGGTCGACCGCGAAGCGCTGTCCGATCTCGATCAACATGCCCGGCTTGGGCTTGCGGCAATCGCAATTCGAGTCGGCCGTATGCGGGCAATAGAACAGCGCGTCGACCCTCCCGCCCAGCTGGGCCAGCGCCTTGTACATCTTGTCGTGGATCGAGATCAGCGTGGCCATGTCGAACAGGCGTCGGCCCAGCCCCGACTGGTTGGTGGCGACGATCACGCGGAATCCGGCGTGGTTGAGCCGCGCGATCGCCTCGAGGCTGCCGGGGATCGGCCGCCACTCGTCAGGCGACTTGATGAACTGGTCGCTGTCGTAATTGATGACCCCGTCGCGATCCAGGACGATCAGTTTCGCCTGGCGGGTCGGGAGGAAGCGCTCGTTCGCGAGCTGGACCATGAGTGTTCAGACCGCGAGCTTGGAGATATCGGCGACATGGTTCATCGTCGCGGCGACTTCGCGCAGCAGCGCCAGCCGATTGCCGCGGATCTTCGGGTCGTCGGCCATCACCATCACGTCGTCGAAGAAGCGGTCGACCGTCGGCTTGGTCGAGGCCAGCGCCTGGAGCGCGGCCGAGAAGTCGCCATGGGCAACGCGGCTTTCGACGACAGGCTTGAGCCGGTCGAATGCCGCATGCAGCGCGCGCTCGGCGCCG
The DNA here is from genome assembly GCA_039933695.1 of Betaproteobacteria bacterium. Classification (GTDB taxonomy): domain Bacteria; phylum Pseudomonadota; class Gammaproteobacteria; order Burkholderiales; family Casimicrobiaceae; genus PALSA-1003. The sequence continues at coordinate 6,553 of JBDTNP010000322.1, forward strand.
TCCACGAGCACCGAAAGATCGACGGCGCCTCCGCCTTCGCCTGGCGCCTTGCGCAGAATATTGACGATGCGCTTGTTGGCGGCAGAAAGCGACAGCGCCTCGGGCAGCGCCTCGAACGCGCGCACCGCCTCCAGCCGCTCGGGCAGATCGTCGATGCAGTCGGGCCTGGAATCGACGACAGCCGCGACCTGGTTCGCCGTGTAGCCGCGGTCGCGCAGGTAGCCACGCAGACGCTCGTAGAGGAAATCGAGCACCGCCTCGCTTGGACGCGACACCGCGCGCTGCTGGGCCAGGGCGTCGAACGCGATATCGACGAGCCCGGAAAGCGACAGCCTGCGCTTTCTTTCGATCAGAATCCGGATGACGCCCAGCGCCGCCCGGCGCAGGCCGAACGGGTCGCGGTCGCCGGTCGGCAGCTGGCCGATCTCGAACATGCCCGCCAGCGCGTCGAGCTTGTCGGCAAGAGCAAGCGACTGCGCGACGCCGCTGACGGGCAGCTCGTCGCCCGCGTAGCGCGGCAGATAGTGCTCGGCGATCGCGTCGGCCACCTCGGCCGCTTCGCCGTCGTGGCGCGCATAGTAGCGGCCCATCGTGCCCTGCAGCTCCGGAAATTCCCCGACCATGTCGGTGACCAGGTCGGCCTTTGCCAGCAGTGCCGCGCGGTCGGCGAGCGCCGCGTCGGCACCGACGATCAGGGCAATGCGCGAGGCGGCCGCGCGCAGCCGGGCGGTGCGATCGGCCTGCGTGCCCAGTTTGTTGTGGTAGACGATGCCGCGCAGCTTGTCGACGCGCGCGGCCAGCGGCGTCTTGCGGTCCTGGTCGTAGAAGAACTTGGCGTCGGCGAGCCGCGCCCGCAGCACGCGCTCGTTGCCCTGGATGATCGCCGCGGGGTCCTTAGTCTCGATGTTGCTGACCAGCAAAAAGCGATGCTTGAGCTTCCCCGCATCGTCGGCCAGCGCGAAGTATTTCTGGTTCTGCTGCATCGTCAGGATCAGGCATTCCTGCGGCACGGTCAGGTACGCGGGATCGAAACGGCCTTCATAGACGACGGGCCATTCGACCATGCCGGCCACTTCGTCGAGCAGCGCATCGGGCATGATGATCGTCGCGTCCGCGGCCGCCCTGGAGAGCCCGTCGACGATGGCGGCGCGGCGCTCGGCGAAGCTCGCGATCACCTTGCCCTCGGCGCGCAGCGTTTCGTCGTACGCCTCCGCGTTCTCGACCCGCAAAGGATGCAGGCAGAGAAAACGATGGCCGTCGGTAACGCGTCCCGCGTCGAGGCCGAGTGCCGAGACGGCCACGACATTCGCGCCGTGCAGCGCCAGCAGGCGATGCACGGGCCGGGCGAATTTCACCGTCGCGCCGTCCGGACGCTGATAGCTCATCAGCTTGGGGATTGGCATTTTCTCGATCGCGCTGGCCAGCGATTCATCGAGCCCGCGCTGCAGAGATTGGCCCTTGGCCAGGCTTCGCAAGTACACGTAGTCGGCCTTGCCGTCGGAGGCGACGTAAATGCGATCCGGACCGTCTGCGGCATCGAGAGAGCCCGTTGCCAGGTGCGCACGCCCCAGCCCGGCCAGTTTTTTCTTGAGTGCTTCGGAGGGTTGGCCGAGTGCATCGCGCGCCACCTTGGCGGGCATCAGCTTGTCGGTCACTTCAGAGTCCGGCGCGATCGGTCGAACACGGGTAATCGCCACCGCCAGGCGGCGCGGCGTCGCATAACTTTTGGCGCGGCTCGTTTCGTCGAGAAAGCCGCGCTCGCGCAGCCCCGCCTCTATGCCCGCGGCAAACGCCTCGCCGAGCCGCGGCAGCGCTTTGGGCGGCAGCTCTTCGGTGAGAAGCTCGACAACCAGGGTGTCCGACACTAGGCCACCTTGTCGGCCGTCATCATCGGAAAGCCCAGTGCCTCGCGCGAGGCGAAATACGCCTGCGCGACCAGCCGCGACAGCGTGCGGATGCGGCCGATGTAGGCGGCACGCTCGGTGACCGATATCGCGCCGCGCGCGTCGAGCAGATTGAACGTGTGCGCCGCCTTGAGGATCATCTCGTAGCCCGGCAGCGGCAGCTTCGCTTCCAGCAGCCGCTTTGCCTCCGCTTCGAACAGCCCGAACAGCTTGAACAGCTCGGTCGCGTTCGACTGCTCGAAGTTGTAGGTGGATTGCTCGATCTCGTTCTGAAGGTAGACGTCGCCGTAGGTCAGATCGTGCTCGACGCCGTCGCGCTTCGACGAGGTCCAGACGAGGTCGAAGACGTTCTCCTTGCCCTGCAGGTACATCGCCAGCCGCTCGAGGCCATAGGTGATTTCGCCGGTGATCGGATTGCAGTCGAGGCCGCCGACCTGCTGGAAATAGGTGAACTGCGTGATCTCCATGCCGTTCAACCAGACTTCCCAGCCCAGGCCCCACGCACCGAGGGTCGGGTTCTCCCAGTCGTCCTCGACGAAGCGCACGTCGTTCCTGGCCAGATCGAGCCCGAGCGCTTTCAGCGAGCCGAGATACAAGTCGAGTATGTCGATCGGCGAAGGCTTCAGCACCACCTGGTACTGGTAGTAGTGCTGCATGCGGTTCGGGTTCTTTCCGTAGCGGCCGTCCTTCGGCCGGCGCGAGGGCTGCACGTACGCCGCGCGCCACGGTTCAGGGCCGAGTGCGCGCAGAAAGGTCGCCGTGTGCGAGGTGCCCGCCCCGACTTCCATGTCGTACGGCTGCAGCAGCGCGCACCCCTGCTCGTCCCAGTAGCTCTGAAGCTTCATTATCAGGTGCTGGAACGTCAGCATGGTGACGGCGGTCGGCGCAAAGGGCTGATTTTACTGGATGCGCGGCGCTGCGACCAAACGGAGACGCGAATAAAGCGAGCCGTGCTTGCAAGCGCGAACGCGCCCGGACGGGCCGCCTCCAGCCGCTTCGAATCAGCCTGCGGGCGCGCGTCGTCGCAGGCGCACGGCGGCAACCGCGATGACGATCACGAGCAGCGAGACGCCGAGCGCGACGCCATCGCCATACCGGACATAAGGTGTGGCGCCGCTGCGTCCGGCGATGCTGCCTTCGAGCACGCCGCGCGTGAACCACGGCAGGCGCGCACGCTCGACGCCATGATGATCGATGATAGCCGTGATCCCCGTGTTGGTCGCGCGCAGCATCGGACGTGCGGCTTCGATCGCCCGCATCGCACTCATCTGCGCGTGCTGTTCGGCGGCGAGCGAGCGGCCGTACCAGGCATCGTTGGTGACGTTGACCAGCAGCGTGGCGGACGGCAATTGCCGGATCAGTTCGCCGCCGAACGCGTCTTCGTAGCAGATGTTGACCGCGACGCGCTGGCCCGCGACTTCCATCGGTTGCGGGTAGGCCGGCCCCGGCGTCTGGTCGGCAAGGGGAATCGCCAGCACCCGGCGAATCAGCCAGCCGACGATGGGCTTGGCGGGAATGGATTCGCCGAACGGCACCAGATGATGCTTGCGGTAAATCTGCGTCGGCGCGGTGCCTATGCTGACGACGCTGTTGTAATAGCGATCCTCGTCCTCCTCGGTTTCGCGCGGCTCGAAGAAGAACAAGCCGGTCAAGAGATCGCCGCCATGGCGCGCCGCGATCGCGCGCAGATGCGCAATCAGGTCATCGGGGACTTCGTCGGCGAACATCGGCAGTGCGCTCTCGGGCAGGACGATCAGCCGGCCCTTGGCGCTTTCGGCGAGCTCGGCGTAAACCGCCAGCGTCTTTTCGCGATACGCCGGATCGAATTTCACGTCCTGGTCGATATTGCCCTGCACCAGGCTGACGGCGATCGGCTCGCCGCTGGCCTGCGTCCATTCGATGGCGGACAGCGCGATTCCGCCGGCCGAGATCGCCGCGATCGCGGCGCCACCGAGGACCGCGGCAATGTATCCGCGACGCTCCAGCGCGGTCGTCGCGTACACCAGCAGGGCGGCGGCTGCGGCGACGGCGAGGCCGGCGAGGAACACGCCGCCGATCGGCGCGAAGCCCGCGAGCGGGCCGCCGACCTGCGCATAGCCGGTCGCGAGCCAGGGAAAACCCGGATACCCGGTGCTATGCAACCATTCGGCCACCGTCCAGGCGCCCGCGGCGATCGCCAGACGCATCGGCGAGCCCGCCGGCGCGAGGCGTGCGGCGACCCAGCCCGCCAGCGCGGGAAACAGTGCGAGATACGCACAGAAGCTCGCGGTGCCTATCGCCGCCAAAACGGGGATCATGCCGCCGAACGTGCTCAAGGCGACGTAGGTCCACGAGGTCCCGGCGCCGAACAGGCCGATGCCGTACGCGTAGCCGAGCCACGCCGCGGCGTGGGTCGTTTCGGCTCGCTGCCAGAGCGCGAACAGTCCGGCGAGCGCCAGCAGCGAGACGGCCCACGCGCCGAACGGCGCGAAGCCGAAGACGCTGGCGATGCCGAGCAGCAGGGCGGCGCCCGTCGCTGGCCTTAACATCAAGCGTCGCCCGGTTCGGTTTCCTCTTCAGGCGGCGGCGAGAGCTTCTCCACCTGCAGCGTGTAAATCCGGCGGCTGTCGGCGCGGACGACGCGAAAGCGGAATTTGTCGACGGTCGTCGTTTCACCGCGCTTGGGCAGACGCCCGAAGGCCTTCAGCACGAGGCCGCCGACGGTGTCGAACTCCTCGTCGCTGAGCTCACTGCCGAACTTCTCGTTGAACGCCGCGATCTCGGTCTGCGCCTTGACCCGGTAACGTCCGTTGGCCTCGGGGATGATGTTGTCCTCGGCTTCGTCGAAGTCGTACTCGTCCTCGATGTCTCCGACGATCTGCTCGAGCACGTCCTCGATCGTAACCAGGCCCGAGACGCCGCCGTATTCGTCGACGACGATCGCGATGTGGTTGCGATTGGCGCGAAAATCCCGCAGCAGCACGTTGAGCCGCTTCGATTCGGGCACGAACACGACCGGGCGCAGCGTGTCGTGCAGCTCGAAGCTTTCCGGATTCGCGTAGTAGTTGAGCAGCTCCTTGGCCAGCAGGATGCCGACGACATCGTCCTTGTTCTCGCCGATCACCGGAAACCGCGAATGCCGCGTTTCCAGCACGAACGGTATGAACTGCGCCGGTTCGTCCTCGATCGACACGACGTCCATCTGGGCGCGCGGGATCATGATGTCGCGCA
>JBDTNP010000323.1:0-4945 GCA_039933695.1 Betaproteobacteria bacterium
TCGACCAGCTCCATCGCTGGGCGCAGGGCCAGGCGGAGATCTCCGGCTACAAGACAGTCGGCTACTACGCCGGTGCGCTCGGCTTCGGCTACAACCCCGAGGTGATGGCCAAGAAGAAGCTGCCGATCCCTGCCTGCTGGAAGGATCTGCTCAAGCCGGAGTACAAGGACGAGATCCAGATCGCCAACCCGAACACCTCGGGCACCGCGTACACGGCGATGGCGTCGCTGGTCCAGATCTGGGGCGAGGAGGCTGCCTTCGATTACCTGAAGAAACTGCACAAGAACGTGAACCAGTACGTGCGCTCCGGCGCGGCGCCGATCAAGGCGGCGGCGCGCGGCGAAACGGCTATCGGCATCGTGTTCCTGCACGACGTCGCCGCCGAAAAGGCCGGCGGCTTCAATGTCGTGCCGGTATCGCCGTGCGAAGGCACCGGCTACGAGATCGGCTCGATGTCGATCATCAAGGGCGCGCGCAACCTGGAAAACGCGCGCAAGTTCTACGACTGGGCGCTGACACCCGCCGCCCAGGCCCTCGCCGCGCAGGCCAAGTCGTATCAGCTGCCGTCGAACGTGAGCTCGCCTGTCTCGCCGCTTTCGCCCAAGCCGAGCGAGATCAAGTTGATCGACTACAACTTCGCCAAGTACGGGGCGTCGGCCGAGCGCAAGCGACTGCTCGAGCGCTGGGAGCGTGAAGTCGGCAGTACGCCCAAATGACGCAGCCGTCCGAGAGCGCAAGGCGTAGCCGCAGCGCGATTGGCAACGGCTGCGTCATCCCGGTCGAGCGCAGCGCGACCCGGGATCCAAGTCGAAGGCTCCTTACGCGGCACCCTGGCTTGGGCCCCGGCTTTCGCCGGGGCGACGGCCGAAGGTCGCCGTCGAGGAGCACAACGTGATGAGGCGGGTCCTTGCGGGAATCGGTGCGCTGCTTGCGGCCACCGGCTGTCTTGCCCAAGGCGCGCTGGCCATGTATTGCAGCTCGCCCAATACCGCATGGTGCCAGGGGATGGCGACCGGATTCGAAAAGCTGACCAGGGTCAAAGTCGCGGTCACGCAAAAGGCGACCGGCGAATTGTTCGCGCAAATCAAGGCGGAAGGCGCCAATCCCAAAGGCGACATCTGGTGGGCAGGGCCGGGCGACGCGTTCCTACAGGCAGCCGAGGAAGGACTGCTCGAGACTTACCGGTCGCCGAACCTCGGACAACTGCACGACTGGGCGCGCCGCGAAGCCGAGCTGTCGCAATACCGCGTCGCCGGCGTCTACGGCGGCATCCTCGCGCTCGGCTACAACACCGAGGTGTTCGCGCGGAAAAAGCTGCCGGTTCCCAAATGCTGGAAGGACCTGACCGACCCCGTGTACAAGGGGGAAGTCATGCTGTCGAACCCCAACTCCAGCGGCACCGCCTACTTGATGCTGGCGACGCTGGTGCAGACATTCGGCGAAGACGAAGCGTTTCGCTACATGAAGGCCCTCAACGCCAACGTCAATCAGTATGCTCGTTCGGGCATCGGCCCGATGGCGGCGGTGATCCGCGGCGAAAGCGGCATCGGCAGCACGGTGCTGCACGGCGTGATCAACGAAATCGTCCGCGGCTTTCCGGTCAAGCCGATACTGCCCTGCGAGGGCGTCGGCTACGAGGTCGGGTCGATGGCGATCATCAAGGGCGCGCGCAACCTGGAAAACGCCAGGAAATTCTTCGACTGGGCGTTGACGCAGGAAGCGCAGCAGATCGGCCTCGACATCAAGGAGTATGCGATACCCACCAACCGCGGAGTTCCTCTGCCTCCGCAAGTGCCGAGTCTTACCGACATCAAGCTGATCAACTACGACACATCCAAGTACGGTTCGGCGGCGGAGCGCAAGCGCCTGCTCGAGCGCTGGGAACGAGAGATCAACTCGGCCGCGAAATGACGCCGCTCTCCGGAGCATGAGTCCACAGCGCAAGGCGATTGCGTTCTGGCTTGCCGTCGGAGCGGTGGGCTTTCTGGCGATTCCCTGGTACGCGCTGCAGGATTCGATCCTTTCCGGCGCGTGGCTGCGCAATTATTCGGCCAGGGAAAACGCGCCGGCGCTGCTGCAGGGATTGCGTCACGGCCGGATCTGGCTGCTCGCGATCGGGGCGGTGCTGCTGCTCGCGGCGCCGCTGCTCGCACCCGGCATCGCACGCAGGCTTCGCGCGCGCGCCCTGCTCTTCGTCGGCGCCGCCGGGTTCGTCATCCTCGCCGTCCAGGGCTTCGCCATCGGGCCGCAAGGCTGGGCATTCGATGCGCTCGCTCGGATATTCGGTCAGCTTCCGGCCGGGCAGTACGGCATGGGCTGGGGCGCGACCCTAACCGCCACGTCGTTCGCGATGCTGTTCGCGCTCGGGCTCGCCGAAAGCGGCCACTTCAACGGCGATGCATTCATCGCGAGCAGCGTCGTCGCGATCGCGCTTTCGGTTGCGATCTTCACGTTTTTCCCGGTCGGGACGATCCTGGCAAGCGCTTTCGAGGACGGCAACGGCGCGCTTTCGGCGACGGCGTTCTTCAACCGCCTGTTCACCGCCAAGATCTGGACCCTCGCCTGCCTGTCCGGCGGCGGGCGCTGCGGCGTGGCCTGGAACACGCTGCTGCTCGCGCTGCTGTGCGCGGCGGGCTGCACGGCGCTGGGGCTCGCCTTCGCGTTAATCGTTACCCGGACGAGCTTCCGCTACAAGCGGATGCTGCGCGCGCTGTCGGTGCTGCCTATCATCACGCCGCCGTTTGTGATCGGGCTCGGATTGATCCTGATGTTCGGCCGCGCCGGCATCGTCAATCACTGGCTCGAATGGGCATTCGGCATTGAGCCCTCGCGCTGGATCTACGGGCTTCCGGGGCTGGTTCTCGCGCAGATTTTTTCGTTCACGCCGATCGCCTTCCTGGTGCTGATCGGCGTGGTCGAAGGCGTATCGCCGAGCATCGAAGAGGCGGCGCAGACCTTGCGCGCCAACCGCTGGCGAACCTTCGTCGACGTATCGCTGCCGCTGATGCGGCCGGGACTGGCGAACGCCTTCCTGATCAGCTTCATCGAGTCGATCGCCGACTTCGGCAACCCCATCGTCCTCGGCGGCAACTTCGGCGTGCTGGCGACCGAGGTCTTCTTTTCGGTCGTCGGCGCGCAGCTCGACCAGGGACGCGCCGCGACCTTGGGCATACTGCTGCTGCTATTCGCGCTGGCCGCCTTTTTCGCGCAGCGTCGCGTACTGGGACGCAAGGTCTACACCGCGCTTGCCGGCAAAGGCGATGCCGGCCTGCCGACGCCGCTTCCGACCGGCGTGCGCCGCGCCTGCTATGCGGTGGCGCTGCCCTGGGCGGCGCTGACGGTGGCGATCTACGCGATGGCGATGCTGGGTGGCTTCGTCGAGCAGTGGGGCCGCAATTACACGCCGACGCTGAAACACTATGTGAAGGCGTTCTCGATCGAATGGGTGAATCACGGGATCCTCTGGTCCGGCACCGCCTGGAACTCGTTCTGGACGACCGTCGAGCTTTCGGCGATCGCCGCACCGATCACCGCGGTCCTGGGCATCCTGACGGCGTACATCCTGACCCGGCACCGGTTCGCCGGCCGGGCGGCCTTCGAGTTCGGCACGATGCTGTCGTTCGCGATACCGGGCACCGTGATCGGCGTCTCGTACATTCTCGCCTTCAATGTTCCGCCGATCGAAATAACAGGTACTGCGCTGGTGCTGATCGTTTGCAACGTGTTCCGCAACATGCCGGTTGGCGTACGCGCCGGCATCGCCTCGATGGCGCAGATCGACCGGAGCCTCGACGAAGCGTCGACGACGCTGGGCGCGCGCGGGGCAACGACATTGAAACGCGTGCTGCTGCCGCTGCTCAAGCCGGCGGTCATCGCGGCGCTCGTGTACAGCTTCGTCCGGTCGATGACGACCCTGTCGGCGATCATTTTTCTGGTGTCGGCCGAATACGAGTGGGCGACGACATACATCATCAACCGCGTGACCAACGGCGATTACGGCGTCGCCATCGCGTACTGCTCGGTGCTGATCGTCCTGATGCTCGCGGTGATCTGGATCATCCAGCGGCTGGTCGGCGAACGCACGCTCGGCCGCCGCACGGCCGCCGTAGACGCCAGCATGGCACAATTGGGCGCGAGTGCCGCATGAGCGAAAGCACGCAATCAGGAGGATGCCGGAAGCGATGAAAGCGGCAGCGATCGAATTTCGGCAGGTCAGCAAGTTCTATGGCGAAGTCGCCGCCGTGCAGGATATCTCGTTCACGATCGCCGCCAGCACGCTAGTCACCCTGCTCGGGCCTTCGGGCTGCGGCAAGACGACGACCTTGCGCATGATCGCCGGCCTCGAATTGCCTACGACCGGCCGCATCCTGATCGGCGGCCAGGACGTCACGCGCGTTCCCGCGTCCGAGCGCGACGTCTCGATGGTATTCCAGAGCTACGCACTGTTTCCGCACATGAGCGTCATCGAGAACGTCGGCTACGGTGTCGCGGTGGCCGGGCGGCCGAAGGACGAAGTGCTGAACCGGGCGAAGGCCGCTCTGGCGACGGTCGGCCTCACCGGATTCGATGCGCGACTGCCTTCCGAGCTGTCCGGCGGCCAGCAGCAGCGCGTCGCCGTCGCCCGCGCGCTGGTGCTCGAGCCCGCCGTGCTGTTGTTCGACGAGCCGCTGTCGAATCTCGACGCCCGGCTGCGGCGGCAGATGCGCGAGGAAATCCGCGACCTGCAGCAGCGGCTGTCGCTCACCGTGGTCTATGTCACGCACGACCAGTCGGAGGCGATGGCTGTATCGGATCGCATCATCGTGATGAATAAGGCAGCGATCGCGCAGGAAGGCGCGCCGCGCGAGCTTTATGAGCAGCCGCGCGACGTGTTCGTCGCCGGGTTCATGGGCGACGCCAATCGCGTCCGCGGCACCTTGGCGCCTCTCGACGCCGCGCTGGGCGA
>JBDTNP010000324.1:0-6074 GCA_039933695.1 Betaproteobacteria bacterium
GATGTGGCGCAGATCGTGCGATCGATGCCGAAAGTGCGTATTGTTCAGAACGAGCTCGTCGTCGCTCTGACCAGCACGCTTTCGGCGCGTACCAACGACACGTTCATCACTTCGAAGGTCAAGGCCCGCTTCGTCGAGGCCCACGATAAGTTCCAGATCAATCACGTCAAGGTCGTCACCGAGCGCAACGTCGTCTATCTGATGGGCATCGTGCGCTGCCGCGGCCGATGGTCTTCACCAACGGCGTGTTCGACATCCTGCACCGCGGTCACGTCAGCTACCTCGACCATGCGCGCCGGATTGGCGCCTCGCTGGTCGTCGGCGTCAACAGCGACGCATCGGCCCGCCGCCTCGGCAAGGGCGGCGACCGGCCGATCAATTCGCTCGACGATCGCATCGCGGTGCTGGCCGCGCTGGAATCGGTGAGCCTGGCCATTGCTTTCGACGAGGACACGCCGCTCGCGCTCGTCCTCGAGTGCCATCCCGACGTCATCGCCAAGGGCGCCGACTACACGGCGGTCACGACCGTCGGCGCCGCCGAAGTCATCGCCTGGGGCGGACGCTTCGAGGCGATCCCGCTGTTGCCCGGACGCTCGACCAGCGCGCTGCTGAACCGCCTGCGGCGCTGATCGCGCGGGCCAGGCGCCGCGTCACGTTTGCTATAATTTGACGTTTCCGCGAGTGAAATCGATGTTCCAGACAATCGATGCAGTCGAGTTGTCACGCTTGATCGAAAGCGGCGAAGCGCCGCGGGTCGTCGACGTGCGCACCCCGGCCGAAGTCTCGCGCGGGACGATAAGCGGCGCGCTGAACATCGAGCTGTCGACGTTGCCGGCGCGACTGTCCGAGCTCGACAGCGACGCGGCTGTCGTCGTCGTTTGCCAGTCGGGTGCGCGGTCGGCGCAAGCTTGTGCCTACCTTGCCGAGCGCGGCTTTCGTCGGGCATGCAATCTCGGCGGAGGCATTGCCGGCTGGATGCGGGCAGGCCTGCCGCTGAATGGACTGGACCGATGATGGAACAGACGGTTCAATTCGAACGTGAAGTCGATGCCCGTGGGCTGAACTGTCCGCTGCCGATTCTTCGCACCAAGAAGGCGCTGAACGACATGGCGAGCGGCCAGGTCCTGCGCATCCTGGCCACCGATCCGTCGTCGGTGCGCGACTTCGAAGCCTTCGCCCGGCAGACCGGCAACCAGCTGCTGCAGCAAAGCGAGCAGAACGGCGAGTTCGTTTTCCTGCTGCGACGCAAATAGGGCCGGCGCGAGCGATCGCGCGGCGGCGCTTCTCCACTTCGATAACGAACGACCATGGCCGATACGCCGCAGATCATCGACCTTACCGACGAGAATTTCGCCGAGTCGATCAACGATCATCCGTTCGCGGTCGTCGATTTCTGGGCGCCCTGGTGCGCTCCATGCCGCGCGTTCGCGCCGGTGTTCGCCGCCGCGGCGATCAAGTATCCCGAAGTCAGGTTCGCCAAGGTCAACACCGAGGAACAGCAGCAGCTGGCCGGGCACTTCAACATCCGCTCGATCCCGACGCTGATGATCTTCCGCGACAACATCATCGTGTTCGCCGAAGCCGGCGCGCTGCCCGCCAGCGCGCTCGATCAGGTCCTGACCGCGGCCAAGGCGCTCGACATGGAAGCGGTGCGCCGCGAGATTGCCGCGCAGGCCGAAGCGCCTGCGGCGGAAGGCACCTGACGTCTACTTGCTCCGTGTCTCAAAGCGGACCGGGGTCTGCGACGCTCGCGGCTAGATTTGCCGGTGCGCTCGCTCGCGGTCGCATCCCCGCTGACGCGGGGCCCCTGCTCCGCGCTCGTTCGCGTTATCCCCGCTGACGCGCGGCCCCTGCTCCGCGCTCGCTCGCGTTATCCCCGCTGACGCGGGGCCTCTGCTCCTCGCTCCCGCGCGTCAGCGCCGGTAGCGGTTCAGGAAGTCGACGACGATGCCGCGCTGGCTCTTGTCGATCGCCGCTTCCATTGTATTGTCGAGCGGATCGTACTGCAGCACCCGGCGAAACGCGGCGATCGCGTCCTGGTGATAGCCCTGCGCCTGCAGCGAGTAACCGAGGCAGCGCCATGGCTCGGCATTCCAGAATTCCAGATCCGACCACGCCCGGCAGAGTTCCGCCGCACGTCGCCAGTTGCCCGCGTTGAGCATGCGCGGGCCTTCGCCGCGCAGCAGCGCGAGCCGCGCCTGCCGATCGGCAAACAGCGCCGTCGTATCGGCGTCGTTGACGGCGCCGGTGTCCGGCGCCGATCCGTTGCCGACGGCGCTCTGCGATCCTCGATCGATCGATCCGATCTTGCCGACGTCGCCCTGGAAGCCGCGCGGGAGCAACGCCGGCGCCGAAGGCGTCCACCCGGCGACCGCGCGCTTGGCGGCGACGATCGACTCGGTCATCGGCTCGTGCCAGGCGACGCCGTACAGCCACAGCATCGCCGCCAGGCCCACCACGCCGGTGACCATATTCAATATGCCCGGCGGGCTGTGCGTCACCAGGCAGTCTTCGGCGAAATCCCAGCTCGTCTCGCCCTGTTGCGCGACTTTCTCGTAGGCGAGCGCGATCAGAACCGGCGCGAGCAGCGGAAATCCGCAGGCGAGACCGGCCCACCAGACATGGAACGAGCGCCGCAGCGCACGCTCCAGCTGCGCGCGCACGTCGCGCCGCGCATAGGCGTTGCTGATCGAGAACTGCAGATAGACGCCGAACAGCCATTTGCCCGGCGTCTGCTGCAGCGATGCGATCAGCAGCGACTCGATCGGAATCCAGGAGAGCGTGATCAGCATCGGCGCCAGCAGCGGATGGCCGAGCCAGAAGGCGACTTCGTCGCTGACGATGCCGGCGTTGTGCAGTTCCGACAGCAGGAGCGCGAGCACCAGTCCCCAGATCGCGTAGTCGAACAGTCGCGCCGCCAGTCGGTTCCACGGGCGGGGCTCGCTGGTGCGTCCCGACTTCGCCCGCTCGAGCTCGGCCATGCGCAGCTGGAATATCCAGCTCGCGTCTTCCTGCGGCGCGTCGGTGCCGAGAAACACGCTCTTCTCGCGGCGCCAATTGAGAATCGCGAGATCGGTCTGCGGAATCAGCGCCGGCATGCGCGGCACGTGGCCGCGGCGCATCCACGACAGGCCGTGCACGATCCCGTAGATCACCGAGAGCACGAGCAGCAGCAGGGTCAGCCACACCAGCACCTGCTTGGCTACGAGAACCGAATCGGCCGGGGTCACGAACACGATCGCGCCGGTGATGAATGCGCCGAACAGCAGGCACAGCGCCAGCTGGCCCATCGCCGAGCGCCCGAACGAGGCGACGCGCTCGGTCAGCCCGGGGTGATGCAAGGTCTTCTCCAGCGCAGCGACGGGTGAGGTCAGCAGCTTCTCGTCGGCCGCCTCGATGACCTCGTCTTCGTCGTGCGCTGCCGTGCCCTCCTGCTCTGCGGTGGCTGCGACGTTGCTGACGAAGCGCGAAATGCGCTGCTCGGTATTGGCCTCGCCGGCGACGGCGAGCTCCTGATCGTAATGCTGCCTGTGCTCGGCATCGCTCAGTATGCGGCTGGCATGATTGATGAAACGCAAGGCCTCTTCCACGTTGCCCTGGCCGTCGCGCGTTTTCGCATAATATTTTCGGATCAGGCGACGCAGCGCGGCCCGCACCTCTTCGTCCGGCGCAAGCTGCGGTACTCCCAGTGCCTCGTACAGCGTTGCCTTCATCGCCTTAATCGCAGGTAAATGCCCGCATCTGACGTTGGAATGTTCCGGGAAACCGCTGGACAATGCAAGTTATCGATAATTGCGCTGCAAAACGCCAAGTTCCGGCGCGCGCGGCGCGGCAGACGATGCCGCTGTGCGGCAGCTTGAACGCGACGCGATTGTCGGCGCCGGCCGCCCTGGCCCCGCGCGCAATATGTCGTCTAGCAAAGAAAAAGCGGCCGCCAGGGCCGCTTTTTTCTTAAGACACCGAAAGGCTATTCTCTTCCCTTGTCCTCCCGGTGCGCCAATTTTTCGCGAATACGCGCCGACTTGCCCGAGCGATCGCGCAGGTAGTAGAGCTTGGCGCGGCGCACGTCGCCCTTGCGCTTGACTTCGATGCTCGCGATCAGCGGCGAATAGGTCTGAAACGAGCGCTCGACGCCTTCGCCGCTCGAGATCTTGCGCACGACGAACGACGAATTGAGGCCGCGGTTGCGCTTGGCGATGACCACGCCTTCGTACGCCTGGACGCGCTTGCGCTCGCCCTCGACCACGTTGACGTTGACGATGACGGTGTCGCCCGGCGCGAAGTCCGGCACCGTCTTGCCCAGGCGGGCCATTTCTTCCTTCTCCAGCGTATCGATGATGTTCATGCGTTGCTCCTTGATCAATGGTTCCGGCCGTTGGCCTTTCGCGCAGCGCAGGTCGCCACCTGATGCGCGCTGTTTGTTTTGAAAATCTGCTGCCTTCGCAACCCGTTGCCTGTCGCTACTTCTGAACCGTCGTTCCACCGCCCTCGCGCTTGAATTCCTCGAGCAACTTCGCATCTTCCGCCGACAGGCTCTTCTCCGCCAGCAGATCCGGCCGCCGCAGCCAGGTCCGCCCCAGCGACTGCTTGCGCCGCCAGCGCGCGATCTCCGCGTGGTTGCCCGACATCAGCACCGCGGGCACGACGCCGCCTTCCAGCTGCTCGGGCCGCGTGTAATGCGGACAATCGAGCAGCCCGTCGACGAACGATTCCTCGACGTTCGACTGCGCATCGTTCAGCACGCCCGGAAGCTGCCGCACGATCGCGTCGATCAGCAGCAGCGCCGGCAATTCTCCGCCCGACACGACAAAATCGCCGATCGACACCTCGAGGTCGATCTCCTTTTCCAGCAGGCGCTCGTCGACGCCTTCGTAGCGTCCCGCCAGCAATATCAGCCCCGGCTCCGCCGCGAGCTTCGCCACCCGCGCATGACGCAGCGGCTCGCCCTGCGGCGACAGGTAGATGACCTGCGCCCGCTCGACGCCGGCCGCCCGCATCTCGTGCCGCGCCGCGTCCAGCGCTTTCGCGAGCGGCTCGGCGCGCATCACCATTCCCGGCCCGCCGCCGAACGGCCGGTCATCGACCGTCCGGTAGCTGTCGGTCGCAAAGTCGCGCGGATTGCGGCAGCCGAGCGTCCAGAGGCCGCGCTCGAGCGCGCGTCCCATGACGCCGTACGCCGCCGCCCCCTGCACCATCTCCGGAAACAGCGTGACGACTTCGATCCTGACCATGCTCGCGCACTCGCTCGTCGACTCGCCGCGTCCTTGCTTCAATAGTCTTCCTGCCAGTCGACCACGATCCGGCCGGCCGCAGGCTCGATCGCATCGACATACGCCGGCACCATCGGGATCAGCCTTTCGCCGCCGTCGCCGTCAACGCGCAGCACCGGATGCGCTCCGGTGTCCAGCAATCCGACCACGCGGCCCAACGCACGACCCTCGCGGTTGACGACATCGAGCCCGACCAGGTCCGACCAGTAATGCTCATCCGGCGCGGCCTTCGGCAGCGAGCTCCGCGGCACGCCGGCGACAAACCCGCGCAACGCATGTGCCGCTTCGCGCGTTGCAACGCCTTCGATCGCGGCGATGATAGCCCCGCCGTGAAATTGCGCCTCGGCAACGCGATAGCGCGTCCATTCCTTGCTCTCGTCCGGCGCGAGCCACCACGTCTTGAATGCGAGCAGCGTTTCCGGCGCCGCGGTGAACGGCTTGAGCCTCACCCATCCCTTGATGCCGAACGGCGCGAGCAAGCGCCCCATCACCACGATGTCGGCCGGCGCGACGGCGTCGTCGCTACCGGCGCCGCGCTTGCTAGCCAGCGGTCGGCGCGGCGGCTTCCGCAGTCGGCGCGGCGGCTTCGGCAGTCGGCGCGGCGGCTTCGGCAGTCGGCGCGGCCGCAGCGGGCTTCGCCGCGGATGCCTGCTTGACCAGGCCGGCGACGGTATCGGACAGCTTGGCGCCCTGCAGCGTCCAGTGGTCGATGCGCTCGAGCGACAGGCGCAGGCTCTCCTGGCCTTCGCGGGCGATCGGGTTGTAAAAGCCGACGCGCTCGATGAAGCGGCCGTCGCGGCGGTT
>JBDTNP010000325.1:0-1685 GCA_039933695.1 Betaproteobacteria bacterium
GCGGGCGAATAACTGCTCGTCGACGACGTCGAGCAGCTCGTCGATGGCCTGAAAATCCGCGTCGATCGGCTGCGCGGCGACTTCGGCGGGAAAAAGCCGGGAATGCACGTTCTGCAGCAGCACGACGCTGATCTGCCGGATCGACTTCGCCGCGCGGTAATAGCGCTGCATCAGGAGCTCGGAGGCGCGCCGCTCGGCCGTATCCGACAGCCCGAAGTCGCGGGCGAGCGCGGTCTGCACATCGAACACCAGTCGATCCTCGCGGCGGCCGGCAAGATAATGCAGGCGGATTCGCAGATCGCACAGCAGCCGCTCCTGTCGGATGACCTCGCGCGCCTCGGGACCCGTCATCAGGCCGCGCGCGGCAAAATCGCGCCAGGAACGGCCGAGGCCCGCGGCGCGGGCGATCCACACGATTGTCTGAAGATCGCGCAAGCCGCCGGGGCTTTCCTTGACGTTGGGCTCGAGGTTGTAGGCGGTGTCCTGGTAGCGAAGGTGACGCTGCTGCTGCTCCAGCGCCTTGGCTTCGTAAAAGGCGCGAGCGTCGATCGTTGTCTCGATGCTGCGGCGAAAACGCTGATAGAGTGCGCGCGAGCCGGCAATCTGCCGATGCTCGAGCAGGCTGGTGCGGACCGTGATGTCGCCGGCCATCTCGGTCTCGCATTCGGCGATCGTCCGTACCGCATGCGCGACCTCCACGCCGGTGTCCCAGAGGAGGCCGATGAAGCGCTCGATCGCCGGCGCTGCAACGGGAGCGACCGCGCGCGGCAGCAGGATGAGCACGTCGACGTCGGAGTAGGGAAATAGCTGGCCGCGGCCGTAGCCGCCGACGGCGATCAGCGCGCAGCCGGAGGGCGCGCCGATGTCGGACCAGAGACCGCGAAGCACGCGGTCCACCAACCGCGATTGTGCGGCCAGCAGGCGATGCGGCGCGTGATCTTCGACGAATGCGACGCGAATCGCTTCGCGCCCCGAGGCCAGTTCGCGCTTCCAGCGCGCAGCTGCCGCGCCGCCAGTTGGCTGCAGTGCGGTGGCGAGCGTCGCAGCCACGGCGCCCTGATTCAGGCTGCGGCCGCGAGTGGCGGGGGAGGGGCGCCGGCCGAGAGCGTCAACACCTCGTAGCCCTGCTCGGTGACGAGGACCGTATGCTCCCATTGCGCCGAGAGGCTGTGATCGGCGGTCACGATCGTCCAGCCGTCGGCGAGCCCGCGAATCCCGGCGCGGCCGGCATTGATCATCGGCTCGACGGTGAAAATCATGCCCGGCTGCAGCTTCATGCCCGTGCCCGCCTTGCCGTAGTGCAGCACCTGCGGCTCTTCATGGAACTGGCGTCCGATGCCGTGTCCACAGAATTCGCGCACCACCGAAAAGCCATGGCCTTCGGCGAAGCGCTGGATCGTCGCGCCGATGTCGCCGAGGCTGGCGCCCGCCTTGACCTCGCGTATGCCCCGCCACATCGCCGCATAGGTGACCTCGCACAGCCGCTTCGCCTGGATCGGCGGCGTCCCGACGTAGAACATCCGGCTGGTGTCGCCGTGGAAGCCATCCTTGATCACCGTGACGTCGATGTTGACGATGTCGCCGGCCTTGAGCACTTTGTCGCCGGGGATGCCGTGGCAGACGACATGATTCACCGACGTGCAGATCGACGCCGGATACGGCCGGTGGCCCGGCGGCGCATAGTT
>JBDTNP010000326.1:0-1755 GCA_039933695.1 Betaproteobacteria bacterium
TTCCGATCCTGCTGACGCAGACGATTATCCTTTTCCAGGACACCTCCCTCGTCTATGTGCTGTCGATTACCGATTTTCTGGGCGCCGCGTCCAAGATAGCCCAGCGCGACGGCCGGCTGGTCGAGATGTATATCTTTGCCGCGCTCGTCTACTTCATTGTCAGTTACCTGCTGTCGCAGCTAGTGAAGCGGCTGCAGCTACGCATCGCCATCATCCGTTGATGGCGACGCCGGGGAGATTCGCACCATGCCGATGATCGAGATCCAGGACGTTTCGAAGTGGTACGGCAAGTTCCAGGTGCTGACCGACTGCACGACCAATGTCGAAAAAGGCGAAGTGATCGTCGTCTGCGGTCCATCGGGGTCGGGCAAGTCGACGTTGATCAAGACAGTGAATGCGCTGGAGCCGTTCCAGAAGGGGAACATCGTCGTCGATGGAATTAAGGTCAATGCCGCCAGGACGAACCTGCCCAAATTGCGTGCCCGCGTCGGCATGGTGTTCCAGAATTTCGAGCTGTTCCCGCACATGACGATCACGCAGAACCTGACGATCGGGCAGATCAAGGTCCTCAATCGCAAGCCGGACAAGGCGATCGAGCGCGGCCTCAAGTATCTCGACCGCGTCGGCCTGATCGAGCAAAAGGACAAATTCCCCGGCCAGCTTTCCGGCGGCCAGCAGCAGCGCGTCGCGATCGCGCGGGCTCTGTCAATGGACCCGATCTGCATGCTGTTCGACGAACCGACGTCGGCGCTGGATCCGGAAATGGTCAACGAGGTGCTCGATGTGATGGTCGGTCTCGCCAAGGAAGGTATGACGATGATGGTCGTCACGCACGAGATGGGATTTGCACGCAAGGTCGCGCATCGCGTGATCTTCATGGACCAGGGGCGGATCGTCGAGGACGCGAGCAAGGACGACTTCTTCGGCAAGCCGCGCTCGGAACGCGCGCAGCTGTTCCTGTCGAAGATCCTGCAGCACTGACGCCGTCCGCGTCGCGGCCGGGCGCGGCTCGTGGGTTCGTCGCTTCCGCGGCCGATGGCGCGGCAAGCGGCGTATAATCCGGTTTTACGCGCATCCCCGTATCGATGGCCGAGCTTCTTTCGCTCCGCGGGCGCAATGCCCTGTCGTCGTTTCGCGTCGCCAAGCTGCTGTCTTCGCTCACCGGCACCCGGATTGCCGCGGTCGCTGCGGTCTACCGGCATTTCGTTCAGACCTCGCGTGCATTGACCGCCGCCGAGCGAGCCACGCTCGATCGCCTGCTGACTTACGGCCCTCGCGACGCGAACACTGACGATGCCGGCGAGCTGCTGCTGGTGCTGCCTCGTCCGGGCACGATCTCGCCGTGGGCATCGAAGGCCACCGACATCGCGCACAACTGCGGGCTGCCTGCGGTGGAGAGGATCGAGCGCGGCGTCGCCTACCGCATTACCACACGCGATCGCGCCCCGCTGACCGCCGCCGACCGCGCGGTGCTGCTGCCGCTGCTGCACGACCGGATGACCGAGGCGGTGTTTCCCTCTCTCGCCGACGCCGCGCGCCTGTTCGCCAGAATCGAACCGTCGCCACTGGAATCGATCGACCTGATCGGCCGCGGGCCCGAAGCGATCGTCGAAGCGAACGCGGCGCTGGGTCTCGCGCTGTCCGACGACGAGATCGACTATCTCGCGGCGAGCTTCCGAGCCGCGGGGCGCAATCCGACTGACGTCGAGCTGATGATGTTCGCGCAGGCGAACTCCGAGCACTGCCGGCACAAGA
>JBDTNP010000327.1:0-2207 GCA_039933695.1 Betaproteobacteria bacterium
CTGACCCTCGACGGCCTGCAGCGCGGCATCGCGGCGCTGCGCAAATAGCGCCCCGCATTTCTAAATAGTGCCGCCTTCTACCCGGCTACGCGAACAGCAATAAATATGAACGCCGCCCCCAAACATGTAAGCCCGATGAGTCCAACAGTGTCGCCGGGTCGGCCCTGCGAATGGGCTTCGGGCAAAATGTCGGACGCTCCGATATACAGCAAGAATCCCGCGAAGAATCCCAAATAAAGCACCAAGACAAAGGCGGGGACGTGAAAGGCCAACGTCGAGGCCGCACCCAGGACCGGGGCGAGCGAGTCCAACACGAGCATTGTGAACGCACGCCTTGGCGTGTTCTTATGGACCAACATCAAGCTGACCGTATTCAACCCATCGCAGAAATCGTGCGCAATCACAGCGATAGCTACTATGACACCGACAGCAGATGAGACTTGAAACGCTATGCCGATCGCGACGCCGTCCATAAAGCTGTGCCCAATCAAAGCCAACGAGGACAGGACGCCAACCTGCGGGTGATGGTGCGCAGAATAGCTTCCTTCCTGCGCGTGATGAATTAGTACAAACTTCTCCAGGGTGTGAAACAGAAGAAACCCAATTACGAGAGCGATCATCGCCCCCGCCGGATCAATGCCGCTTTCATGGGCAATGCTGAATATCTCGGGCAGAATGTCGAAACTCACCACTCCCAAGAGAACACCGGCGGTGAAACTAAGTATGAAGTGCAACCGGCCGCGAAATTTGAGAGCAAAGAGCCCTCCGAACAGAGTAGAAACGAACGTCCCTAGCGATAGCAAGATTGCGCTCATCCTAATCACTCACAAGGCTATTAACGGTTTGGTGAATGTCCCGCGTGCCTCTAGCTGTCGGGCAATGAGTAGCATCTGGTGACAGGGGGCTGCGCGCGCCGTTATCATCCCGCAGCTTCGGTCCACGCATGCCAGGCCAGTCCCAGCACGACCAGCATCCAGACGATGACCGGACCGCTGGGCAGGTCGAGCGCCGTCGACAGCACAAGCCCCGCGGCGTAACCGGCCGCGCCCAGCGCCCACGATGCAGCGAGTCTTCCCCGCCGCATCGTTCGCGTCGCTAGCGGCGGGACGATCAAGGTAGCGAAGACGAGATACAGGCCGACCAGCTGCACCGACACGGTGACGGCAAGCGCGAACAACACGTAGAAGCCGGTCCGGCCCAGCCGCTCGCGCCAGCCGAACCACAGCACGAGTATCGCCGCGTAGACCAGCGCGGCCCAGACCAGCCGCGATGGCTGCGCCCACAGGATCTGGCCGACCAGAAGATCGCGCAAATGCTCGCTGCCATGCGGATTGCTTGCCAGCAGCAGCACGCTGCCGGTCGCCCCGAGGATGAATACGACGCCGATCACCG
The DNA here is from genome assembly GCA_039933695.1 of Betaproteobacteria bacterium. Taxonomy (GTDB): domain Bacteria; phylum Pseudomonadota; class Gammaproteobacteria; order Burkholderiales; family Casimicrobiaceae; genus PALSA-1003. The sequence continues at coordinate 1,393 of JBDTNP010000327.1, forward strand.
CTTCCTGCACGTCGGGCCAGACCCGCTCGGTCCAGGTCAGCAGCAACGCGCCGCCGAGCGCCGCGGCCAATGCGGCGACCTGCACGGCGATGCCCTCGGCCTCGAAGCCGAAGCGATCGGCCAGCACGACGCCGCAGCCGGCGATCTGCGCGATCGCCAGATCGATGAACACGATGCCGCGGGCGAGCACCTGCATGCCCAGCGGCACGTGGGTCGCGGTCACCAGCAGGCCGGCGGCCAGCGCCGGCAGAAGAATCGACAGCTCGATTGCTCCGAGATTCACTCCGCCCCCTTGAGCAGACGCTGGATCGTATCGTCGAACAGCCCGAACAGATCCTTGGCGGCATCGTCGCCGCCGACGGTGAACGGCAATGCGACCGCGTTGATCCTCGCGCGCTCGGCGATCCATTGCGACGCACGATCGCTTTGATACGCGGCGCGCAACACCATCTTCACGGGTTGGCGTTGTGTCAGCGCCAGGACTTCGGACAAATGGGCGGTCGTCGGCTCGATGCTCGGTTTCGGCTCCAGCGCCGCGGCTTCCTTCAAGCGCAGCCATGCGATCAGGTAGGTAAATCCCTTGTGTTGAACCAGCACCGGGACGCCCTTGAGCGGCGCCGCCTCCTTCTCCCAGCGCGCGATCGCCGCAACCCACCGATCGGCGAACGCCTTGTAGCGCGCCTGATAGAACGCGGCGTTCACCGGATCGAGCTGGGCGAGCTTTGCCGACAGCGGTCCGGCAACGTGCGCAATGTTGCGCGGGTCGGTCTGGATGTGCGGATCGCCGGCCGCATGCACGTCGCCGTCGGCGCGAT
>JBDTNP010000328.1:0-4696 GCA_039933695.1 Betaproteobacteria bacterium
CGGCGATCCTGTCGCGCAGCCACGCCAAGCCGAGTCGCGTCGCAAGATCGAAATAGACGTCGGCGACGAGCTCGACGGGCCGCTGCGTGGCTTCCGCAACTTCGATGATGTCAAGCGCCGCGTACAGAGTGTCGAACGTAGCGACCTGCGCGGCAAGGTCGTGCGGCACCGCCTGCGCCTCGTAGCGGGCGATCTCGGCATCGACGCGAGCGCGCTCGGCGGCGTCGAGCAGCTGCGGCAGGCGCGAGGCCAGCGCCTCGATGCGCGGCGCGAAATGAGCGATCGTCTCGGCCATATCATCGCCAAGCCGCCGCGACCGCAGGAACCACATCGTGCCGCGATCGATCAGCCGGGACGTATCGATCAGCATCGCCGATTGCACGGCGTCTTCGACCTTGTTGTCCAGTGCCTCGATCTGCTGCCATAGCGACACGAAGCCGAAGATCTCGCGGTTGAGCAGGTAGGCGCGCACGATCTCGTCGGGCCTCGAGCCGGTGGTCTCGCTGATCCGGTGCACGAACGTGCTGCCGACGCGGTTGATCATGCTGTTGGTGACGTGCGACACGATGATCTCGCGCTTCAGCGGATGGCGCGCCATGTGCGCGGCATACGGCTTGCGCAGCGGCGCCGGAAAATAGCGCGCCAGCGCGGTGCCGACCCAAGGATCGTCCGGGAGCACCGATGCCAGCAGCTCCTCGTAGAGCCAGATCTTCGAATACGCAAGCAGCACCGCGCGTTCGGGACCGGTCATCCCGAGGCCCTTGACGCGTCGCGCCGAGAATTCCTCGTCGTCCGGAAGAAATTCGAGCTCCCGGTTCAGGCGGTTCTGCTTTTCGAGGTACTCGATGAAGCGCTGCTGCGCGTCGAGCAGTTGCGGAGCGATACGGCCGGTCACCGAAAGCGCCTGCGTCTGGAAGTAATTGTCGCGCAACACCAGCGCGGCGACGTCGTCGGTCATCGTTGCCAGCAGCGCGTTGCGCTGCTTCTCGGTGAGCTCGCCGTCGCTGATCGCCAGGCCGAGCAGTATCTTGATGTTCACCTCGTGGTCCGAGGTGTCGACGCCCGCGGAGTTGTCGATCGCGTCGGTAAATATCCTGCCGCCGGCCAGCGCATATTCGATCCGGCCGAGCTGCGTGCACCCGAGGTTGCCTCCTTCGCAGACGACCTTGCAGCGCAGATCGCGGCCGTTCACCCGGACCGCGTCGTTGGCGCGATCGCCGACCTGCGCCTGGGTCTCGGCCGAAGCCTTGACATAGGTGCCGATGCCGCCGTTGTAGATCAGGTCGACCGGCGCCTTGAGTATCGCGTTGACCAGCTCCGCCGGCGTCAGCGCGTCAGCAGAAATCGCCAGCGCCCTTTTTGCCTGCGGCGTGATCGCGATCGACTTGGCGCTTCTCGGATACACGCCGCCGCCGCTGGAGATCAGCCTGGCGTCGTAGTCGGCCCACGACGAGCGCGGCAGCTTGAACATCCGCTCGCGCTCCGCGAAGCTGGCGGCCGGGTCCGGCGCCGGATCGATAAAGACGTGCCGGTGATCGAACGCCGCGACCAGCTTGATGTGACGCGAGAGCAGCATGCCGTTGCCGAACACGTCGCCGGACATGTCGCCGATCCCGGCGACGGTGAAGTCGGTCGTCTGCGTGTCGACGCCCATTTCGCGGAAGTGCCGCTTGACCGATTCCCAGGCGCCGCGCGCGGTGATGCCCATCGCCTTGTGGTCGTAGCCTGCCGACCCGCCGGACGCGAAAGCGTCGCCGAGCCAGAAGCCGTATTCGTTGCTGATGCCGTTGGCGTAGTCGGAAAACGTCGCCGTGCCTTTGTCGGCAGCCACGACCAGGTACGGGTCGTCCGGGTCGTGGCGCTTCACCTCATACGGGGGAACGATGCCTTCGCCGACGCGGTTGTCGGTGATGTCGAGCAGCCCGCGCAGATAATCCTGATAGCAGGCGATGCCTTCCTTCAGATAGGCGTCGCGGTCGGCAGGCGACGGCGCGCGCTTGAGCACGAAGCCTCCTTTCGAGCCGACCGGTACGATGACGGTGTTCTTGACCATCTGCGCCTTGACCAGGCCGAGCACTTCCGTGCGGAAGTCCTCCGGCCGGTCGGACCAGCGCAAGCCGCCGCGCGCGACCTTGCCGCCGCGCAAATGCACGCCCTCGAACCGCGGCGAATAGACGAAGATCTCGAACATCGGTTTCGGCTCCGGCAATCCGGGCACCTTGGACGGATCGAACTTGAACGAGACGAAGCTCTTGCGCCGGCCGGCGGCGTCGCGACGCCAGTAGTTCGTGCGCGTGGTGGCCATCACCAGCGCCAGGTATTGGCGCAGTACGCGGTCCTCGGACAGATTGTCGACCTGCGCGAGCGCCGATTCGATCGCGCGCACCAGCTCGGCGGATCGGGCACCGGTGCCGGCCCCGAGCTCGGGATCGAACCGCGTCTTGAACAGCTCGATCAGCCCGTGCGCGACCGACGGGTGTGCGGCGAGCGTCGATTCGATGAAAGGCTGCGACAGCGGAAAGCCGATCTGGCGCAGATATTTCGCGTAGGCCCGGAGCAGGACGATTTCCGTCGCGGGTAGACGCGCCGCCAGCACCAGCCGATTGAAGTCGTCGTTCTCCACCTCGCCCCGGAAGATGCTGGCGAATGCCTCCTCGAACACCTGATGCACGATATCGATCTCGACCTCGGTGTCGGCGAGTCCCGACTGCATGCCGAAGTCGTGCATCCAGACCGGCGGCATGCCGCGCGGAGCCACGCGATGCGGCCGCTCGTCGAGCACGTTGAGCCCCATGCGCTCGAGCATCGGCAAGCTGTCCGACAAACCGACCGGCTCGCCCAGATGAAACAGCTTGAAGCGCAGCGCGCCGGCCGCCGCCTCGAGTGGGCGGTAGAGGCTCATCGCCAGCGGCTCGGCCGCGGACAGGCGCGCCATCAGCTGGATGTCCGGAACCGCTTCGCGCGCGGTGAAATCCTCGCGGTAGCCGGCAGGGAAAGCCTCGCCGAACTGGCGGAAGAGCTCGTTGCCCCGCGCCTCGCCCAGCGCCTCGATCAGCGCCTGCTTCAGCTCGTCGTCCCAGCGACGCGCGGCGGCGACCAGCCGAGCTTCGACCGCGCGCACGTCGACGTCGGGAATCGCGCCGGGGGTCGTGCGCACGGTGATCAGGATGCGCGCCAGCACCGATTCGGTCAGATAGACGTTGAATTCGGAGCTCGTGCCGTTGAACGCCTGCACCAGGATCTGCTGCCACTTCTGCCGCAGCTCGGTCGTGTAGTTCTCGCGCGGCGCGTAGATGAGGCACGACAGGAAGCGCTCGAACGGATCGCGCCGCACGAACAGGCGGAAGCGCTGCCGGTCACCCAGATGCAGTATGCCGACGGCCGTGCGCAGCAGATCGTCTTCGGTGGTCTGGAACAGCTCGTCGCGCGGGTAGGTCTCCAGGATGTTGATCAGCGCCTTGCCGGCGTGGCTGCCCGGCTGCAGGCCGGCGCGTGCAACGACATTGGCGATCTTGCGCCGCAACAGCGGTATCTCCGCCGGGTTGGCGCTGTACGCGGTCGATGTGAACAGGCCGAGGAACCGATCCTCGCCGCTGACCTCGCCCTTGGCGTTGAAGCGCTTGACGGCGATGTAGTCGAGATAACCGGGGCGGTGCACGGTCGAGCGCGATGTCGACTTGGTCACGACCAGCAGCTCAGGCCGCCGCGCATACGCCTTGACCTCCGGCGGCAACGCGGCAAAGCTGGTCGCCACTTCCTTGTTCTCGCCTTCGCGCAATATGCCCAGGCTGGAGCCGGGTACGATCTTGAGCGCGTCCTCGCCGCCGATGACGACAAGCTCGTGGCAGCGGTAGCCGAGAAAGGTGAAGTGATCGTCGGCGAGCCACGACAGGAACGCCCGGCCCTCGGCGAGCTCGTCCGGCGGCAGCGGTGGCGCGCGTTTCTCGTTCTCCGCGAGTACGGCGCCGAGGCGGTCACGCATTTTTTTCCAGTCCTCGACCGCCGCGCGCACGTCGTCCAGCACGCGGACGATGTCGGCGGCAAGCTCGTCGAGCTTCGCCGGATCGACGATGCGGTCGACCTCGACATGGATCATCGATTCGCGCTGCGCGCCTTCGGCGCCATCGGCGACGCCGACCAAGGTGCCGTCGGCATCGCGCACGACGACGACGATCGGGTGGATGATCAGATGCAGGGTCAGTCCGTGCCGGTTGACCTCCATCGTCACCGAGTCGACCAGGAACGGCATGTCGTCGTTCACGATCTCGATGATCGTGTGCGTCGACTGCCAGCCGTGCTCTTCGATCGACGGGTTGAAGACCCGGACGCGGGCGTGCGCCGGGTCGCGCCGCCGCGCGAAATTCCAGTGCGACAGCGCGGCGCCATACAGATCGGCCGGAGCCCGCTCGGCGAGATCTTCGGGATCGACCTGGCCGTAGTAGCGCTGGATGAAGGCCGCGATCGTGTTGCGTTGCGCAGCCGGAACCTTCGCCTGCACCAGCTTCAGCACCTCCTCGAGGCGCTGCGCGCGGCCGAACTCGGCGGTTACTGTCACGGGAACCTCCACGCCGAGATCATGCGCCCTCGGCGGCATGACCGGCGCTTATTGTGGTGCCGGGAGGGGGAATCGAACCCCCACTCTGTTGCCAGAACTGGATTTTGAGTCCAGCGCGTCTACCAATTCCGCCATCCCGGC
>JBDTNP010000329.1:0-1591 GCA_039933695.1 Betaproteobacteria bacterium
GCGAGGCTCGCGGCGAGCTCGCCGAGCAGCAATCCTTCCACCGGCGCGTCGGTGGCGACGAAGCCCAGCATCGTCGCCATATTGGGAGCGATCATGCCCGCCCCTTTGGCCATGCCGGTGATCGTGACCGGCACGCCGTCGATGTCGAGGCGGCACGACGCGGCTTTAGGCACCGTATCAGTGGTCATGATCGCGCGCATCGCCGCGTCCCATCCCGAAGGCGACAGCGCGGCCACGCACTTCGGCAGCGCGGCCACGATCCGGTCGACCGGCAATCGCTCCATGATGACGCCGGTCGAGAAAGGCAGAACTTCGTATTCGGCGCAGTCCAGTGCGCGGGCCACGGCGGCGCAGCAGGCACGCGCATCGTCGGTGCCGCGCTGGCCGGTCCCGGCATTGGCGTTGCCGGCGTTGATCAGCAACGCACGTGCGATCTGTCCGTTGGCCAGGTGCTCGCGGCAGACGATCACCGGGGCCGCGCAAAACCGGTTCCGGGTGAACACTCCCGCGGCGCGCGATCCTTGATCGAGACGTACCAGGATCACATCGTCGCGCGACCAGTTCTTGATTCGCCCGGCGGCCGTGCCCAAGGCGACGCCGGCAACCGGCAACAGCTGCTCGGGCGTAGGCGGATGGTAGTTGACCGGCATGGATGCGCGAGCGGGAGTGTCGGTCGGATTCTACCGCAGCGCTTGCGGCGCGCCGCGATCAGGCCGGCCGCGATCGACAATGGCGTCTTTGCCCGCGCTCGGAGCGAGCTAGATCGCGCCGTGGCAGTGCTTGAATTTCTTGCCCGATCCGCACGGACACAGATCGTTGCGGCCGACCTTCTGTCCGGCGCGCGTGAACGGCGGCGGCGCGAGCGACGGCTGGTCGGGGGGCGCAGCCAAGGCCGTATCGTAGTCGGTGTGCTGGTAGCGCACGTTGGATACCGCCGGAGCCTCTTCGACGGCCTGCACATCCTGCTCGGAGCGGACCTGCACGGTCAGCACGATCTTGACCACATCCTGCTTGATGCGATCGAGCATGTCGGAAAACAGCTCGAACGACTCGCGCTTGTATTCCTGCTTCGGATTCTTTTGCGCATAGCCGCGCAGATGTATCCCCTGCCGCAGATGATCGAGCGCGCCCAGGTGTTCGCGCCAGTGCTGGTCGAGCGTCTGCAGCATCAGGTTGCGCTCGAACTGGTGGAAGAGCTCCGGGCCGACGAGGCCGAGCTTCGACTCGTACTGCTTGGTCGCGAACTCGCGCGTGCGCTCGCGCAGCGCCTCGTCGGAGAGCTCGGGCTCGTTTTTCAGCCACTCGCCGACCGGCGCACGCAGCTGATACTCGCCCGCCAGCGTGCTTTCGAGCGCCGGCACGTCCCATTGCTCCTCGACCGACTCGGGCGGGACGTACTGCCGCACCGTGTCCTCGATCTGGCCGGCGATCATGTTGCGGATCGTCTCCGAGATGTCTTCGGTCTCGAGCAGTTCGTTGCGTTGCTGGTAGATGACGCGCCGCTGGTCGTTGGCGACGTCGTCGTATTCGAGCAATTGCTTGCGGATGTCGAAGTTGCGCGACTCGACGCGGTTCTGCGCCTTGGCGATCG
>JBDTNP010000330.1:0-2157 GCA_039933695.1 Betaproteobacteria bacterium
GGGCACGTATCTGTTCAAGGCCGGCGCCGGCCGAGGTGCTAAGACCAAGGCGCCGCGCGTCCAGCTGCTGGGCTCGGGCGTGATCCTGCGCGAGGCGATCGCTGCAGCCGAGCTGCTCAAGGCGGATTGGGGCGTCGACGCCGATCTGTGGGGCTGCACCTCGTTCACCGAGCTCGCGCGCGAAGGCGAGGCCGCCGCGCGCTGGAACATGCTGCATCCGAGCGACCCGCCGCGCGTGCCGCATGTGACGGCACGACTCGCCGAGACGCAGGGTCCGGTCATTGCGGCGACCGACTATGTGCGCGCCTTTGCCGGGCAGATCCGGGAATTCGTCCCGCGCCGCTACGTCGTTCTCGGCACCGATGGCTTCGGTCGCTCCGACACGCGTGAAAAGCTGCGCCGCTTTTTCGAAGTCGACCGTTGGTACATCACCGTCGCGGCGCTGAAAGCGCTGGCCGACGACGGCACGCTGCCCGTCGGCAAAGCGGCCGAGGCGATCTCGAAATACGGCATCGACGCGGCGAAGGCCGCGCCGTGGACGGTCTGATGCGGTGCGAACGGCGCCGTTCGGCGCTGCCGGCAAGCCTTTGAGGTCGCGATGAGCACAATCGAAGTCAAGGTTCCCGACATCGGCGACTTCACCGACGTGCCGGTGATCGAGGTCCTGGTCAAGCCCGGCGACACGGTCAAGGCCGAGGATTCTCTGGTCACGCTCGAATCGGACAAGGCGACGATGGACGTGCCGGCGCCGACCGCCGGCGTGGTCAAGTCGGTTGGCGTCAAGGTTGGCGACAAGGTAAGCGAAGGCCACTTGATCCTGACCCTGGACGAGGCGGCCGGCGCTGCCGCACCGACGCAAGCCGCCCCCGCCGCCAAGCCCGCACCGCCGGCCGCGCCGTCGAGCGCGACGGCAGCGCCCGGAGCAGCACCCCCGGCGCCGGCCGCGGCTGCACCGGCGGCCGAACCGCCGAAGGCGACCGCCACGGCTGCGCCAGCCACTGCTGCGCCGAGCGCTCCGATCGACGATGCGGCATTCCGCAAGGCGCACGCCTCGCCGTCGGTTCGCGCGCGCGCGCGTGCACTGGGCGTCGACCTGTCGCAGATCAAGGGCAGCGGCCCCGCCGGGCGCATCCTGCAGGAGGACGTCGAGAATTACGTCAAGCAGGTGATGAGCGGCGCGAAAGTTGCCGGCGCAGTCGCCGGCGCGGGAGGCACCGCGCTCGGCTTGTTGCCATGGCCGCAAGTCGATTTCGCCAAGTTCGGCCCAATCGAAACCAGGCCGCTGTCGAGGATCAAGAAGATCGCCGGCGCCAATCTGCACCGAAACTGGGTGCTTATTCCGCATGTCACCAACCACGACGACGCCGACATCACCGAGCTCGAGGCGTTTCGCGTACAGCTCAACAAGGAAAACGAAAAAGCCGCGATCAAGGTGACACTGCTTGCGTTCCTGATCAAGGCCTGCGTCTGGGCGCTGAAGAAATTTCCAGAGTTCAACGCTTCGCTCGAAGGCGAGAACCTGGTGCTCAAGCAGTACTACAACATCGGTTTCGCCGTCGACACGCCCAACGGCCTGGTCGTTCCGGTCATCAGGAGCGCCGACCAGAAAGGGGTGCTGGCCATCGCCGGCGAAATGGCGGAGCTCTCGGCGAAGGCGCGCGAGGGCAAGCTCGGCCCGGCCGACATGCAGGGCGGATGTTTCTCGATCTCCAGCCTGGGCGGCATCGGCGGAACGTATTTCACGCCTATCATCAATGCGCCCGAAGTGGCGATCCTCGGCGTGTGCCGGTCGAGCATGCGACCGGTCTGGGACGGCAAGCAGTTCGCACCGCGGCTGATCCTGCCGCTGTCGCTTTCCTGGGACCATCGTGTGATCGACGGCGCGGCAGCCGCGCGCTTCAACAGCTATCTCGCCTCGCTGCTGGCCGACATGCGCCGCACGATGCTCTAACGGGTCTCGGTCATGCGCTATCCGCTCGCCGTTCTGCCGCTCGCCGCATTGTCGTGTCCTTGCCTGGCTGCGGAGGAGTTGGTCACGATTCCGACCCGCAGCGGCGTCACCCTGTCCTACCTGCTCGACCAGGACAAGTCGGCGGCGCCCACGGTCGTTGTCTTGTCCTTCGTCGGCGGACTCGGCGCCATCGGACTCGCCAAGCG
>JBDTNP010000331.1:0-2668 GCA_039933695.1 Betaproteobacteria bacterium
GGATGCGCCCAGCCCCAATGGTTTCGATCGACGCGGCACGGCCTGCCCCAGACGATCACCGTACTGATCTGGTACACCGGGTATCCGAAAAACGCCGGCGGATACCAGAAGAACGGCTGATACGAAGCGACCCACCACGGCCCGTAGACGATCATCGGGTCGTAAACCGGCACGTAGACGTAATCGAATTGCGCCGGCTCGATGACGATCGCCTGGTCGGACCGGTACACATGCTGCTGGTCGCTATCCTGCAGCGTGCCGGCCGCTTCGGCGCGCGAGCGCAGCGCCTGCACCGTGTCCATCACCTGCTGCCGGTTGGCGAGAAACGCGTCGCCGAGCTGCTGCGTCCATTCGAGCCGATCGCTCATCATCGCCAGCACCTGCGGAAAGGCCGCCAGCGACTGCACGCTCGGATCCCATCGCCTGGTTCGCAGTGCATCGTCGAGCGCGGCGCCGGAGAGCCCCGGATTCTGTTGCACGAACCGCGCGGCTTCGACCACTTCCAGCGGATAGGTCGACGCCATCAGCACCTGCGCCAGGAGGTCGTCCGGATACAGTGCGATCGGCGCCAGCAGCGCATCGAGCTGATCCTGCGGAAGGTATTCGGCTGATTGCGCATCGAGGTCCGGCGGCACACCGGACGATTGCGCCCGCGAGTGCGCCGGCATCAGCAGCGCGAGCATAAGCACCAGCGCAAGCGCGAGCACGCGCTCCAGCGCGGGGCGCGCGCGGCCAAGCCTGTCGGCACGGCGATGCTCGCGCAGCGTTCCGTCGCCTGCGCAGACACCGGAATCGAGTTGCATCATCAACATCTCACGAAACCCTTTGACGATCGCTCGTTGCCCGGCTAACACCCGGGATCGCTTGCCTGTTCCCGCCGCAGCGCGGCGTCGAATCGAATGTCGTGCATCGTTCGATCATTAACGCCCGGCGAATCCAGCGGATAACGTGTGGGCGATTTTCTTGGTAACAACTTGTTGCAGCTGGAATGGCTTGCCTCCAGGACGCCAACGCGTCGGAAGCGAGTTCGCGAGCGCGATCCCGGGCAGTCAGCCCGCCGCGGCGAGCGCCGGCGCGACACGGTGCGCGTGCGCCGACTCGATTACCGCGCCGACGCGAGCCGGATCTTGCGTCAACCGCGCCGCCCAGGCAGGTCTCGCCGTCGTAGAGCACTAGATATTGACCGGGCGTCGGCGCCCACTGCGGCGTGTCGAAGCGTACGCGCCAGCGCCCCGGGGCCAGCGCCTCGAGCGTGCAATGCGCGTCGGCCATCCGGTAGCGGGTCTTGGCGGCGAAACGCCGGCCTCTGGGCCCGGCGCCCGCGATCCAGTGCATCGCTCCGGTCTCGACGACATCGGCGTAGAGGCGCGGGTCGTCGTGGCCCTGGACGACGATCAGCGCATTGCGGCTGCGGTCCTTTGCGGCGACGAACCAGGGGGCGGTCGCTGCACCGCGCGTGCCGCCGACACCTAGGCCCTGCCGCTGACCGAGCGTGTAGTAGGCAAGTCCCTGATGGCGCCCGACCGTGTCGCCCGCGGCCGTCTCGATCGGTCCGGGCTCGGTAGGCAGGTAGCGCGAGAGAAACTCGCGAAACGGCCGCTCGCCGATAAAGCAGATGCCGGTCGAATCCTTCTTGGCGTACGTCGGTATGCCTTGCTCGCGGGCGATCGCGCGCACCTCGCGCTTGGCCAGACCGCCTACCGGAAACATCGTCCCGTCCAGCTGCGCCTGCGACAACCGATGCAGGAAGTACGTCTGATCCTTGCTTGCGTCGGCACCCTTGCGCAGCTCGACGCCGCGCTCGCCGACCGCGAGCCGCGCGTAGTGGCCGGTGGCGATGCGCTCGCCGCCCAGCGCTTTGGCGTGATCGACAAAGGCCTTGAACTTGATCTCGCTGTTGCACAGCACGTCGGGGTTGGGCGTGCGACCGGCGCGATATTCGTGCAGGAATTGCGCGAACACGCGGTCGCGGTATTGGGCAGCGAAATTGACCGCTTCGAGCTCGATGCCGATCACATCGGCGACCGAGGCGGCGTCGACCAGGTCCTGGCGGGAGGTGCAATAGCCGTCGCCGTCGTCTTCCTCCCAGTTCTTCATGAAGACGCCGACGACCTCGTGGCCTGCGCGCTTGAGCAGCCACGCCGCGACCGACGAGTCGACCCCGCCCGACAATCCGACCACGATGCGATGCTTGCTGTCCATCGGCGCAATCGATCCTTAACTTCATGATTATACGCTGGTTTCGGCGCCACAAAAAACAAAGGCCCGGTCCCTTCGCGAGACCGGGCCTTTCAACGCTATTGCTCGATTTACTTCTTGGCGGGCGCGGCGGGGGCAGGTGCCATCGCGGGCGCCATCGCCTTGTCGTTCTTGGCGGCGGCGTCCTTCTTCATTGCCTTGTCCGATTCCTTCTTGGCCTTCTTGGCAGCCTTCTTCGCCTTCTTGGCTTCCTTCTTCGCGGTCTTGGCCGAATCCTTGGCCATCGCTGCGTCCTTCTTCGCGGTTTCCTTGGCCGCTTCGGCCTTGGCCGGCGCCGAAGGCGCGGCGGACGGTGCGGCCGCTGGCGCCGGAGCCGGGGTCTGCGCGGCGGCGGTCAGCGATACGGCAAAGGCGCCGGCGAGCAGCGCGGTCAACAGCTTGTTCATGGAGTCTGTCCTCAGTCTTTAGG
>JBDTNP010000332.1:0-3662 GCA_039933695.1 Betaproteobacteria bacterium
GCGGCGCGCAACTCCGGGACGCCTGCGCCGGTAAGCGCGCTCAGACGAACGGCGCGGATTCTACCATATTCGTCGCGCTCGACGCCCGGCTCGCAAGGCCCGGCGTCGCACTTGTTGCGAACCAGGATCTGCGGCACCGGGTCCGCGCCGATCTCGGCCAGCACCGCGTCGACCGCCTGGATCTGCTCGTCGCGTCCCGGATGGGCGTTATCGACGACGTGCAGCAGCAAGTCGGCGTCCACGGCTTCCTTCAAGGTCGCGCGAAACGCGGCGATCAGGTCGTGCGGCAGATCGCGCACGAAACCGACGGTGTCCGACAGCACGACGGTTTCCGCGCCGGGGAGCACCAGCCGGCGCAGCGTCGTGTCAAGGGTCGCGAACAGCTGGTCGGCCGTATAGCTGCTCGCCCCGGTCAGCCGATTGAACAGGGTGGACTTGCCGGCATTCGTATAACCGACCAGCGCGACGTTCCGGACCGCGGCGCGGCGGCGCGCCCGGCGCTGCGTCTCGCGCTGGCTGGCGATGCGAGCGAGCCGGGACTTCAGCATCTTGACCCGCGTTCCGATCAGTCGCCGGTCGGTCTCGAGCTGTGTTTCGCCGGGCCCGCGCAAGCCGATGCCCCCGGCCTGCCGTTCGAGGTGGGTCCAGCCGCGGACCAGCCGGGTCGACAAATGCTGCAGCTGCGCGAGCTCGACCTGCAGCTTGCCTTCGGCGCTTTGCGCGCGTTGCGCGAAGATGTCGAGGATCAGGCTGACGCGATCGACGACGCGGCATTGCAGCGCACGTTCTAGGTTGCGCTGCTGCGCACCGGATAGCGCGTGGTCGAAGATGACCAGATCGGCGTCGGTCGTCGCGCGCCGCGCGGCGATCTCGTCGACCTTGCCGCGACCGGCGAACAGCGCCGGGTCGGGCCGGGCGCGCCGCGCGGTGACGATGTCGGCGACTTCGGCGCCGGCCGACGCGGCGAGGTCCTTCAGTTCGGCCAGCCGCGCCTCCGGCTCGCCCGCGCCGAAATCGACTTCGACCAACAGCGCGCGGTCGCGTCCGTTCCGCAGCTCAGGCATGCGCGAGCCGGCAGCGCCGGCTGCCGCAGGCGCCTTGCCGGTCACGCGGTCGGGACCGCCGATGCCGGCGGCCGCCGGCATCCGTCCGCTGCCGCGGATCAAGCTTCGCGATCGTTTTCCTGCGTCGGCACCGTGATCGCGCGGGCCGGAACGACGGTCGAGATCGCGTGCTTGTACACCATTTGCGTGACCGTGTTCTTCAGCAGGACGACATACTGATCGAAAGATTCGATCTGCCCCTGCAGTTTGATGCCGTTGACAAGGTAAATAGAAACCTGGACATGCTCTTTGCGCAGCGTGTTCAGGAACGGGTCTTGTAGCATTTGCCCTTTGTTGCTCATTGTTGTTGCTCCGCTTTGTTGTAGGAAGCCGTGCGCGATGCTCGCGCGCGGCTTCTTGCCCGCACCTTTGTGTTCCGACCCGCGGCCTTTGGAGACTCCCTAGCCCGCGGCACGGATCCCGGCGGCCGGAAGCGAAGGGGGATCGATCCTTGGTCGCTAGCGGCGGCCCCGCCGGTGCGTGGCGGCGCCTGCATAGGGGTTTGCGCCGGTCTTGAATTGTATCCTAAGGGGCGTGCCACGCAGTTGGAACACGTCGAGGAAGAAATGTTCCAGGTAGCGGCGGTAGGTTGCCGGAACGTGCGCCAGCGAGGTGCCGTGGATGACGATCAGCGGCGGATTCATTCCCCCCTGGTGCGCATAGCGCAGCTTGGGACGTGTCATGCCGGTCCGCGGCGGCTGCTGCTGCTCGACCGCGCGTGCCAGGGCCCGCGTCAGCTTGGGCGTCGGCAGCTTGGACATCGCCGCGGCGTAGGCTTCGTCGATCGATTTGAGCAGCGCGCCGATGCCCTTGCCGTCGCGCGCGGATATCGTGTGCTGGGCAGCGAAGCCCAGGAATCCGAGCTTGCGGTCGAGCTCGCGCTTGACGTTGGCCCGCGCGGTCGCGTCGAGGTCGTCCCATTTGTTGATCGCGACGACCAGTGCGCGGCCCGCCTCGAGGATGAAGCCGGCGATGTGCGCATCCTGCTCGGATATATCACCCTGCGCATCGACCAGCAGTACGACGACGTTGGCATCCTCGATCGCCTGCAGCGTCTTGATCACCGAAAATTTTTCGACCGTGTCGATAACCTTGCCGCGCTTGCGCACGCCGGCCGTGTCGATCAGCGTGTAATGGCGTGCGCCGCGATCGAAGTCGAGATACAGCGAGTCGCGCGTCGTGCCCGGCTCGTCGAATGCGATCACGCGCTCTTCGCCGAGCAACGTATTGATCAGCGTCGACTTGCCGACGTTGGGGCGTCCGACGATGGCGACCTTGATTCGCCGATCGCCCTGTTCGCGTGTGTCCTCGGGCTCGGCCGGCGCGGGCGGCGGACACGCCGCAAGCGCAAGCTCGACCAGGTCGCTTACGTTGTCGCCATGCGCTGACGAGACCGGCAGCGGCGTGCCGAGGCCGAGCTCGTGGAAATCGGAGGCGGCGCGCTCGGCCGCCAGACCTTCGCTCTTGTTCACCGCCAGCAGCACCGGTCGCCCCGAGCGCCGCAACAGATCGGCGATCGTCCGGTCCTGCGCGCCGAGACCTTCGCGCGCATCGACCAGGAAGATCACGACGTCGGATTCGGCGATCGCCTGGCGCGTCTGCCTGGCCATCGCGTGATAGATGCCGGTCTTCGCCTTCGGCTCGAAGCCGCCGGTATCGACAACCAGATACGGGCGATCGCCGCCGCGACCGCGTCCGTAATGCCGATCGCGCGTCAGGCCCGGAAAATCGGCGACGAGCGCCGCCCGCGTTTGCGTCAGGCGGTTGAACAGCGTCGACTTGCCGACGTTGGGTCGGCCGACGAGGATAATCGTGGGTAGCATGCGGGCATGGGTCGGAACGCCGCTACGCACGGGGACTCGCGTGCGGGCAGCGTCGGCCGCTTTCTATTTTGCGCTGACGCTGAAAAGATTTCCGCCGGCGGTTTGCCAGACCAGCGCTTCGCCGGCGTTAACCGGCTGCGACAGCGCGGCCGTGCCGTCGGTCGCGACGCGCCCGACCAGAGCGCCGGTGCGCCGATCGAGCAGATGCAGATAACCTTCGCCGTCGACGATGCCCACATAGGCGCCGACGCGCGCCGGGCCGTTGGGAAAGCGCGCGGCGAGCTTGTCCTGTTTCCAGGTCGATGCGCCGGTCAACTTGTCGAGTGCGTGCACCGCGCCCTTGTCGTCGGTGAGATACAGATACTCGTCGTCGATCGCGAGGCCGGCGAGGCTCGAAAAGTCGCGCGACCAGAGCAGCGTGCCGCGCTGCAGCTCGAAGCACGCGACCCGACCCTGGAACGCGACCGCGCAGACCTGCTTCCCGTCCACCACCGGCAGGCTGGTGACGTCGGCGATGCGTTCGAGCTCGGTCGCTCCCTTCGGGGTCGCGACATTCGCCTCCCAGCCGAGCGTCCCGTTGTTCACATCGAGCGCGAGCAGCTTGCCGCCAGCCGTGCCGGTAAACAGGGCGCCGCGGGTGAGCGTGCCCCCGACGAAGCGGCGCACGGTCAGCGACGGATTCAGGCGCTGGTAGACCCATTTCTGGCGGCCGTCGGTTTCGCCAAAGGCGAAGATC
>JBDTNP010000333.1:0-5239 GCA_039933695.1 Betaproteobacteria bacterium
ATTGGCCGGATTCGACGAGCTTCCCAGCACCGTCGTCGTCGGCGATTGCGCGGAGCACGATGGAAATCGGAACGAGCCGATGCGCGTTTGCCAGCTGCCGCTGCTGCCATTGGCCTGGCTGTCGTAGTACTCGTTGATGTACCAGAACGTGCAATCGTCGGCGGGATCGACGCTCATCGCACTGTAATCGCCCCATCGATCGCATGGCCCGCCGCCGCAATTGTTGACCTGCGACCCACCGCCGGCAGTCATGATCACTTCGGTTTGCGGCAGCGTGTTCAACGGATCGGTCGCGAGCCTGCCGGAATAGGCGATGCTCGGAAAATTCGGCGACGTGCCGTTCGATCTCGTGTATCCGAGTGCCATGTTCCCCTGCCCATCGACGGCGAGGCTGCCCATGAAGCGATACAGGGATGTGTCGGGCGCGTAAATCTGCTGCTGCACGGGCGTCGTCGCGACCACTCCGGCAGTGACGTCGAGCTGCGCCCATTGCATCGCGGTCGCACCCGAGCTGCTTCCGACCGGATGCGCAACCCACAACGATTCCGTTCCACCGATCTTGCGATATTGAACCTTCTGCATGATCCGATCGTCGATCATGTCCAGCTTGCGCGAAGTATTCGGCTGCGGAACGATTGCGCCTTGCTGGAACGTGTACTGAGCCTGGCTGACGATCGTCGGTGCGCCTAGCGTGCCGCCAGCACCGCAGTTCGGACCGGGGCTGAACTTGCGAACCTCGAATTCCTCGACGATGCCAGATTCCGAAACGAAATAATTCGGCGTCCCCGGCTGCACGGCATTCGCGCCCTTGCCCTGATTGTTGCTGGGTATCAGCGTGAAGGCGTTGCTCGAAGGCGGCAGATATCCGATCGAAAAGGTCAGCGGTGCGCCGCTATAGAGATCGGATCGGCTGAACGACGCGAACGAAACGCCGTCGTAAGCGCTGCTCGGCGTGAACGCGTTCGCCGCCATGTAAAGGCAGTCGTGCCAGAGTCCGAACTTGCCGTAATCGTTGATATCGCCGACCGGAGGCAGACCGGCGCCGCCCGGATCCATGCGCACCGCGTACAGCCACCAGCCGCCGGCGACCGGGTCGCTGGTCTTCGATGCGGCGATGCACTGGTAGAACGGTCCGTTGATCGCGGCGAACGCGAAATGGGTGAGCACGAAGCGATCGGCCAGCCAATCGTAAATGACGATCGGATCGCCCTGAGGGGCGGACGTGCATGGCGAGGCCGGCGCGCCGCTCCATAGCTGGTCCTCGGTGAACGCGGCAAGCCGCGTTCCGCTCTTGTCATAGATGGCGTAAGCGGTATTGACAGCTTCGATATAGTGGTTCGGTCCGACGTCGCCGTTCGGATCCGGCGGCCAGCCGCCGCCGCATGACCCGCCGGTGCAGGCGTCGTTGAAACCGATCCCGGCGAAGGTCAGGATTGGGTTCGGCATCGGCGCGAGCGGCCCTTGTGCCTGCGGCGCGAGCGACGAGAAGCCTTTGAGGGCCTTGGACGAAACCGGTCCTCGGAGCAATGGACGCTCGATTCGCGTCGTGGCGACAGTTGCTTGCACCAATGGCAGCCGGCGCAAGTCGCCGCTGAATTCTGCAGCCGGGACGGCGGGTTGGCCGTACGTAATGCCGATGCCTTGCAGTGTTTCCTCAGCTTCAGCAAGCGGGGAAACAGGAAACGCCGAGCTCAACAAGAACGCGCACAGCAGGCGTAGCGCCGCTGCGCTCGAGCGCGTGACCGTGCAGGAGATCATTGTTTCGAGTCGGTTCCTCGGGACCGCGGCAAGCGCGGGCACGACGGCGCGGCGCTGCATCGCTGGGCGATAGTAACAAATGCGCCGCGGTCACGCGGGGATTTGCGCGTTACACAGCGCGACACCGCAGTGCGCGGACCCTCGCGGCGGTAAGCGCAGGACGGCGCGGCGCTGTCAGTACCCCCAGGCTTCGACTTCGGTGATGCGGGAGTAGCCGCCGAGCGAGGCGGTGACGTTGATGCGGATGCGGTCGGTCGTGTAAGCGGCGAAATTCACCGTGCGCTTGACCAGGTTGTTGCCGCTTACGCTGCCCAGTGTCACCCACGCCGAGCCGTTCCAGCCCTGCACGGTAAACGCGGTGATGCCGTACAGGCTGAACGTCATCGTGTCGGTCGGCTCGACCGGGTTGGCGTAGTTGTCCTGGACTGTATAGACGACGACGTGATCGATCGTCTTGCTGCCGTTGAAGTTGACCTGCACCCAGTCGGGCCAGGCATTGGCGGTGGCATCGTTCCAGCCGCCGCTGACCCCCCAGTTGACGCCGGTGCGCACGTTATTGATGATCGCGGATACCGGGAAGCTGGCGTTGTAAGTGCTCGAAGCGCTGGCGACACCACCATTGCCGGCAAGCGCGACATTGATGCTGGCCGTGGCGTTGACGACTTGCGACAGCGCCGCACTGGCGGAGGCGGCGTTGCCGGCATCGCCCGCGTAGGCTGCGGTGATGCTGTGCGTCGCGGCGGTCAGCGCGCTGGTGCTGCACGCGGCGGTCCTGCTGTTGCCGCTGCCGGCCAGCGCGATGGCGCTGCAACCGCTGATCGAATTCGTCCCGTCCTTGAAATTGACGCTGCCGGTCGGGTTGCTGCCCGCGACGGTGGCGGTGAACGTCACGCTGGTTCCGACCGTCGATGGATTCTTCGAGCTCGCCAGCGTTGCCGTCGTCGGCGCCGGTCCGGCTGCGTTGACTACCTGCGACAAGGTCGCGCTGTTCGACGCCAGATTGCCGGCATCGCCGCCATACGAAGCGACAATGCTATGCGTGGCGGCGGACAGCGTGCTGGTCGTGCATGCGGCGGTCCTGCTGTTGCCGCTGCCGGCCAGCGCGATGGCGCTGCAGCCGGCGATCGAGGCGCCGCCGTCCTTGAAGTCGATGCTGCCGGTCGGCGCGATGCCGACGACGGTGGCGGTGAAGGTGACGCTTGCGCCGAACGTCGATGGATTCTTCGAACTTGCGACGGCAGTCGTGCTCGCCGCCTTGTTGACGACCTGAGAAAGCACGGCGCTGCTCGAGGCGTTGTTGCCGGCGCCGCCGCTGTACGCGGCGACAAGGCTATGCGTCCCCGCGCCCAGTGCACTGCTCGAGCACTGCGCGGTACGCGTGTCGCCCGAACCGCTCAGCGCAACCGCGCCGCAGCCGGAGACCGTGCTGCCAGCATCGGTAAAATTCACCGTACCGGTCGGCGAAGTGCCGGTGACGCTTGCCGTGAACGTGACGCTCGCACCCAGCGCCGAGGGGTTTGCCGAGCTCGTCAGCGTCGTCGTCGTCGGGCTGCCGGATCCGACCGCAACGGTGACATCGAGCGAAGTCGGCGACGCCGAGCCGACGGTAATGGTGATGCCGTAAGTAGTGTCGGTGTAACTTTGTCCGGCAAGAAGCGCCGCATCGACGAACGAGCTCGTACCCGGCGTCATGTCGAGCAATTGGGTGTCGTCCGAGCCGGAAGTCGACTCGAACGGGCTCGACACTCGAATCTGCGCGCCATTGCTCGGGAACACGAACGCGCCCAACCCTGGCCCATCGAAACCGATGGGCTGCCTGTACTCGACCCAGTAGGTGCGATTGGCCGCCGCCGGGATCTTGATCGCATAGCTGTTGCCGCCGCCCGATTCGATCGGCGCCAGCGTGTAAGTCGCGGTGCCGGTCGTATGCGTCTTGACCGACGTTCCCGGGATCCATTGGAGAATCGATTTTTGCTTGGCATTGAAGTGCATGGTGCTCGTGTTGCCCATGACATCGAACACATCGCCGTATTCGGTGACGCCGCCGCTGCTGCAGATGGACAGTCCCGGGCAGGTCAGCCGGCCCGCATGCAGCAGACCGAAATTGTGGCCGAGCTCATGTCCATATACGCCCAGGGTGTTGTAACCGTTGCTGTACGCCCGGCCAAAACCGACGTACGCCAGTCCGGCCCAGCCGCAGGCGTTCAGGCGCGAAAAGACGTAAAAGCGATTCTGGTAGAGGGTGTTGTCGGCGGGGAAAGCCGCCGCGTACGCTGCGTCGGCCTTGGCGCCGATCGTCGAGTAGTCGCAGGTCGACGGGGGAGCGATGCCCGATTGCAGCCAGTTGGGCGTCACGGTGATGCTCAACTGCTCCTGACCGAACGAGACCTCGTTGTAATAGTTGGCCACGCTGCCGGGATTGGTCACCATGACCTGCTGCACTGCCGCCGACGTAAAAGGCTCGACGTTGTCGGTGAACTTCACCAGCAGCACCAGCACTTTGTTCGTCGTCAGCGACTGGATGCCGAAGCTCTGTATTTTGGACGTCGGCGCGGCAGCCAGGGCGAGGACTTCGACGCGGTTTGTCTCCAACGACAGTTTGTCGGCGCCGAGCGTGCCGTACGCGACAACCCTCATGCCGGAGCGCAGCACATCCGGCATGATCCCCAGATGCAGCTCGGTAGCGCGTTCATCGTCGCCGCGCACCACCATCTTGAATTCGCTGCGGTCGTTCTCGAAGTCGTCGGCGTGGGCGAGAAGCAGCGTGCCCTGCACTTGCTCCGGGCCGGTGGCCTGGATCGCCGCCCGGGGCGAAGGACCCGACGTTACGCCGTAGCTCTCCACCTGCAACATATCGCCGGCGCGTCGCCCGGTGGCAAGGATCCGCGTTCCCTTGAACAGGGTTTCCGAACCGGCGCCGCGCAGGCCGACCACCAGACCATCGTCCCGCCGCAGCAGCGTGTAGCGCGCTGTCGTGCCGGTGACGCGGTTGTCGACGACGAGCTCGTCGATCGTGCCGGCGGCGGTTTCGACGGTCGTCGCCAGGGGTGCTGACTGCGATCCGGTGATGACGGCATCGGCGCCGTGATGGGCGCCGGCAGGCAACGAGGCGGCAGCCGCGGCCAGAAAGACCACGATTGTCGTGCACAAACCTCGTTGATAAGGGTATTTCATCTGGGCTCGTTCGCTCCGTGCTGGGTCGGCAAGCTATCGCAAATCGGCACTAGCTGACGCGAGACGCCTATGCTAATGGCATGAGCGCTATTTGCCAAGCATTTAAATGCAGCTACGTTGAGTCGCAGCAAGAATCGCGCTAGGAAATGCCGACTGACGGGGCCGGGGGGATCGGTATCCCGTCCTGAGCCCGACGCCGCCCAAGCCGGCAAGGAAGCTTTTACGGTTGTCGTAAACAAAACGGTGAAATCGTTCAATTTCCCCAAGCTTCGATCTCGGTGATGCGGGAGAAGGAGGCGAGCGCGGC
>JBDTNP010000334.1:0-7520 GCA_039933695.1 Betaproteobacteria bacterium
GGGACCGCGTTGACGTTGGCGAACGCATAGCCGTCGCTGCCGAGACGGTCGGACAGCGCCTTGGTTGACTGGGTGAGTTTCTCGCGCGAATAGACGTCGCCCGGACGGACCTGGATCAGGCGCATCAGCTCGGCTTCCGGCAGCAGCAGCTCGCCGGCCAGCTGCACGTCGGACACCGTGTACCTCGGGCCCTCGGTGATGTTGATCGTGATGTAGATGTCCTGCTTGTCCGGGGTAATCGAAACTTGCGTCGAATCGACAGCGAATTCCAGATAGCCGCGATTCGTGTAGTAGCTGCGCAGCGTTTCCAGGTCCGCCTGCAACTTCTGCTTCGAGTACTGATCGTTCTTCGTGTACCAGGTCAGCCAGCCCGGCGTCGACAGCTGCATCTCGTTGACCAGCGTCTTTTCGGGAAAGGCCTTGGCGCCGATGATGTTGATGTTGGCGATCTTCGAGGGCTCGCCTTCCTCGACGGTGAAATTGATGGCGACGCGATTTCGCTCCTGCGGCGTGACCGTGGTCGTTACCTTGACTCCATAGTTGCCATGATTGATGTACTGGCGCTTGAATTCCTGCTCGGCGCGCTCCAGCGCGGAGCGGTCGAATATGCGCGACTCGGCGATGCCGATATCCTTCAGCGCCTTCTTCAGCGTGTCCTTGTCGAATTCCTTGGTGCCGCTGATGTCGATCCGGCTGATCGTCGGCCGCTCCTGGACGATGACGACCAGCACGCCGTTCTCGGATTCGAGGCGCACATCGCGAAAAAATCCGGTTGCGTACAAGGCTTTGACCGCGGCCGAGGCCTTTTCGTCGTCGACACGGTCGCCGACCTTGATCGGGAGGTAGCTGAAGACCGTTCCCGCCTCGGTGCGCTGCACGCCCTCGACGCGGATATCCTTGACGATAAACGGATCGAACGCCAGCGCGGCATGCATGAACAGCGCGGCGAACAATGCCGGAAGCGCCTTCAGTCTCGAGCCGGCGCGACGTGCGCGCGCCGGCTGACGGCAAGCGGGGGATTCAGAAGAGTCGGGACAGGTCATTGAAAAGCGCCAAAGCCATCAGCATGGCCAGTACGGCCATGCCAATACGCTGGCCGACCTCGATCACGCGGTCGGGAACCGGACCGCCTTTGACAATCTCGGCGAGATAATACATCAAGTGCCCGCCATCGAGTAAGGGAACCGGCAGCAGATTGAGCACGCCCAGGCTGATGCTGATCAACGCGAGATAGCCGATGAATGTCAGTATGCCCGCCTGCGCCGACTGTCCGGCGTAGTCGGCCATCGTCAACGGCCCGCTGACGTTTTTCAGCGACGCCTGGCCGGTGAGGATCCTGCCGAGCATCTTCACCGTGAACAGCGAAAGTTCCCAGGTCTTGCGCGCTCCCTGCACGACGGCCCCGACGGGGCCGTAGCGCACCTTGGTTCCGATCTTCGCCACCGCCAAAGGATCGACCGCGAGTCGCATGCCGTCGAGGCCGATCTTTTTTCCGTCCTGCTCGCTCGGCTCGGGCACGACGACGATGTCCTGCTGCGCCCCGTCGCGTAGCACGGTGAACGCAAGGCGCTCTCCCGGATGCGCATTGGTGATCGACGCGACCTCGGAAGGAGAGCGGACGGTCTGGCCATCGATCGCGACGATCGCATCGCCGGCGTGCAGTCCCGCCAAGGCGGCGGGGCGGCCGGGCAGCACTTCGTTGACCCGCGGCGGCCCGAGATCGATCTTCAGACCCAGGACCGAGACGAAATTGCCTTCCCAGTCGTCGCGGCGCAGGCTCTGCAGCGACAATAGATGCTGCGACCTGACGCCCGACCGGTCGACGGTCACGATAGCGTCGTCGCTGCCCGACGCTTTGAGCAGGCGCCAGCGCAGGTCCTGCCACGACAGAACATGCTCGCCGTTGACGGCGACGACTTCATCGGAAGCCGCGAGGCCGGCGATGGCCGCCGGCGAGCCCGCCGGAGGCGAGGTCAGGATGGCGCGTTCTCCGGGAATGCCGGCGACGTAGGTGCCGGCGAAAAGCAGCACGGCCAGCAGCAGGTTGGCGGCCGGCCCGGCCGCGACGATCGCGATTCGTCTCCACACCGACTGGCGATTGAACGCGCGCCCGAGGTCCGCCGCAGAGACTTCGCCCTCGCGCTCGTCGACCATCTTCACGTAACCGCCGAGAGGGATTGCCGAGAGTGCCCATTCGGTGCGATCTCGACCGACGCGCCGCGACCAGACAATGCGGCCGAATCCCACCGAAAAGCGCAACACCTTGACCCCGACGAGGCGCGCCACGAAATAATGGCCGAGCTCATGGAAGACCACGAGCACGCCGAGCGTGACGGCAAAGGCGAGCAGTTTCTGCAGCAGCATCATGCCGGGATTGTCTGTACCTGATCGAGCTCGAGCAACTGCCGCGTCAGCGCCCGCGCCTCGCGGTCGGCATGGAGCGCCTCGTCCACCGTCGTCAGCGGTCGCGCCGCAAGTCGCGACATCGTTTCTTCACAAACCGCCGCGATTTGCGTGAAGCGGATCCGGTGGTCGAGGAACGCGGCGACGGCGACTTCATTGGCCGCATTGAGCATGGCCGGCGCGGTCCCGTCGGCGCGAAGCGCATCGTAGGCGAGGCCGAGACACGGGAAACGCAACGCGTCGGGCGCAGCGAAGTCGAGCGCGCCGAGTGCCGCCAGGTCGAGCGGCGCAACGCCGGCGTCGATCCGTTCCGGCCATGCCAGCGCCTGCGCGATCGGCGTGCGCATGTCCGGATTTCCAAGTTGGGCTAGCACCGAGCCGTCGACATACTCGACCATCGAATGCACGATGCTCTGCGGATGAATGACGACGTCGATCGCATCGGCCGGCACGCCGAACAGCCAGCGCGCCTCGATCACTTCGAGACCCTTGTTCATCATGGTCGCCGAATCGACCGAGATCTTCCGGCCCATGCGCCAGGTCGGATGCGCGCACGCCTGCTCGGGTGTGACCCCGGACAGTTCGTTGTGCGGCGTGCTGCGGAACGGGCCGCCGGACGCGGTCAGCAGGATGCGCCGCACGCCGCGAGCCGGCTCGCCGCAGGCCCGATCGGATGGCAGGCATTGGAAGATGGCATTGTGCTCGCTGTCGATCGGCAGCAAGGTCGAGCCGCCGTCGCGCAACGCGGCGATGAACAGCTTCCCGGCGAGCACCAGCGTTTCCTTGTTCGCAAGCAGGATGCGCTTGCCGCTCTTCGCCGCCGCCAGCGTCGGCTCGAGGCCGGTGGCGCCGACGATCGCCGCGATCACCGTGTCGGCTTCGGGCAGGGCCGCGGTCGCGCACAGCCCGTCGGGCCCGGCGAGGACCCGGGTGGCCAGGCCCGCAGCCCGCAGCGCGGCTTCGAGCTCGTTTGCAGCGTCGACATCGAGCATTGCGGCGTAGCGCGGCCTGAACCGGCGCACGAGCTCGAACAGCGCCTTCCATTGCCGGTTGGCGGTCAGCGCCACCACCGTGAAACGCTCGGGATGCCGGGCGATGACGTCGAGCGCCGACGCACCGATCGAGCCCGTGGCGCCGAGAACGGCGATATTGCGCGCGGGCGCGGACGCGATCATTGGAGCAGGTGGTGCGCGATCAGCGCAGCCGGCGGCATGGCGGCGGTCAGCGCATCGATCCGGTCGAGCACGCCGCCGTGGCCGGGCAGGATGGCGCCGCTGTCCTTGACGCCGCGCTGGCGCTTCAACTGCGACTCGAACAGATCGCCGATGATGGACAATCCCGTCAGCAGCAGCGCGAGAGCGACCCAGATCGTCGCGCCGGTCGCGTCCAGCGGCCGCGTGTAGCCAGCCGCCGCTGCGAACGGCAATAGCAGCAACGCGTAGATCGCCACCGCAGCGAGCGCACCATAGACGCCTTCCCAGGTCTTGCCGGGGCTGATCGATGGTGCGAGCTTCCTGCGGCCGAAGCGCCGCCCGGCAAAATAGGCGGCGGTATCGGCAATCCACACGATCGCCATCATCGCCAGCAGCAGGCCGGGGGAGCGCGTCTGCAGCGCGACCACGGCCACCCAGGTCGCGACCAGCACCAGCCAGCCGACGATCGCCAGCACAAGCCGCGATGTCACGCGCCGGCCCGAAATCAGCCACGTCGGCGCGACCAGCAGCCAGAACACGGTTGCAGCGCCGCAAATCCATGACACCACCGGCCCGGACCAGCCGTGCTCGGACGTGAACCCCGCAGCGGGATCGAGCAGCAGTACGCAGCCGGTGAACAGCGTCGCACCGACGAACAAGAGCCAGCTGCGCTTCTCGAGCGCTGCGAGCTCCGCCCACTCGGCGGCTGCGACCACCACGACGGCCAGCGTCACCGCGCCCCAGCCGCGGGGCGGCAGCCCGAACAGCGCGGCTAGCGTCAGCGGAATCAGGACCAGCGCGGTGATGATGCGGGTCTTGAGCACCCGGCGGCTCAATCGCGAACCGCTTGCAGTTGCTCGCTGGTCCGGCCGAACCGGCGCTCGCGCTGCCGATACGAATCGATCGCCGCGCACAGCGCCGCGGCATCGAAATCGGGCCACAGCAGATCGGTGAAAAGGAACTCGGTATAGGCGAGCTGCCACAACAGGAAATTCGATATGCGTTGCTCGCCGCCAGTGCGTATGAACAGGTCCGGCTCCGGCGCGTAGGCCATCGACAGGTACGGCTCCAGCGCCTCCGGGGCGAAGCCGCGTACGGCGCCGGGGTCGGAGGCCAGCAGCTTCTGCACCGCCTGTGCCACGTCCCAGCGCCCGCCGTAGTTGGCGGCGACCGTCAGCGTCAGCCGCGAGTTGCGTTCGGTCACGGCCTCGCCAGCGGCGATCAGCTCGCGAATCTTCGGCTCAAAGCGCGAAGTATCGCCGATGACCTTGAACCGTATATCGTTGTCATCGAGCTTGGCGACTTCCTGTTCCAGCGCGCGCAGGAACAGTTGCATCAGGATCGACACTTCGTCGGGCGGCCGGCGCCAATTCTCGCTGGAGAATGCGAACAGCGTCAGATATTCGACGCCCTGCTCGATGCAGCCGCGGACCGTCGCCCGCACGGCCTCCACGCCCTTGCGGTGGCCGGCGACGCGCGGCAGCATCCGCTGCTTCGCCCAGCGACCATTGCCATCCATGATGATGGCGATGTGGCGCGGGACGGCGCGCACTTCCGGAACTTCGCGAGTCGAGCTGGTAAACAAGGTTGCCAAGGTTGCGATCACACCGCCATCAGGTCGGATTCCTTCGCGTGCAGCAGCTTGTCGACTTCGGCGATGTACCGGTCGGTGAGCTTTTGCACCTCGTCCTGGGCGCGCCGCTCGTCGTCCTCGGCCACCGACTTGGCCTTGAGCAGATCCTTCAGTTGGCTGATCGCGTCGCGACGGATGTTGCGCACGGCGACGCGCGCATTCTCCGCTTCCCGGTGCACGACCTTGATCAGCTCCTTGCGGCGCTCCTCGGTCAGCGCCGGCATCGGCACCCGGATCAGGTCGCCGCTGGTGGCCGGATTGAGACCCAGGTCGGAATCGCGAATGGCTTTCTCGACCGGCTGGACCATCTTTTTTTCCCAGGGCTGCACGGTGATTGTATGGGCGTCGGCCAGGGTCACGTTCGCCACCTGGTTGATCGGCATCATCGTGCCGTAATAGTCGACCTTGATGTGATCGAGCAGTCCGGTGTGCGCGCGGCCGGTCCTGACCTTGCCGAGATCGGTTTTCAGGGCTTCGACCGATTTCTGCATTTTCTGTTCGGCGGCTTTCTTTACGTCAGCGATCATTGGGAGCTCCTTGCCGAATCGGTTGCACGGGGGCGGCGTCCTGTTGTGCGCGTCCGCCCGACGGTGCCCGGCGCGCCATCTCGTCTGCGGGCCGACAACAGTGCTAGCAATGCACCAGCGTGCCTTCGTCCTCGCCCATCACCACGCGCTTGAGCGCCCCGGGCGCGAAGATGCTGAAGACCTTGAGCAGCATGTTCTGGTCGCGGCACAGCGCCAGCGCAGTGGCGTCCATCACCTTCAGGTTCTTGACGATCGCCTCGTCGAAAGTCAGCGTCGGATAGCGCCGCGCCGACGAGTCCGTGTTTGGATCGGCGGTGTAGACGCCGTCCACCTTGGTCGCCTTGAGCACGATGTCGACGCCCATTTCGCGGCCGCGCAATGCGGCGGCGGTATCGGTGGTGAAGAACGGGTTGCCGGTGCCGGCCGCGAAGATGACGATCTTGTTCTCTTCCAGATAGCGCAGCGCCTTGCCGCGGATGTAGGGCTCGGCCACTTGTTCGATCGACAGAGCGGACTGCACCCGCGACACCAGTCCGGCGCGTCGCATCGCGTCCTGCAGCGCAAGCGCGTTCATCAGCGTGGCCAACATGCCCATGTAGTCGGCGGTCGCGCGGTCCATGCCGGCCGCGCCCGGCGCCACGCCGCGGAAGATGTTGCCGCCGCCGATCACGACCGCCACCTGCACGCCCAGGCGGACGACCTCGCCTATTTCGGCAACGATGCGATCGATGACCTCGCGATTGATGCCATAGGGATCGTTTCCCATCAGCGCCTCGCCGGAAAGCTTGAGCAGGATGCGCTTGTACGCCGGCTCGGTGCGCGGCAGCGGCGCCACGTTGGACACAGGCGCGATGTTTTGCGGTGTCATGGCAGGTTCGTCCTCCGCAATGATTGCTCAGGCCCTGGCCATCGCAGCGACTTCCGCGGCGAAATCGTCTTTTCTCTTCTCGAGGCCGTCGCCGACGACATAAAGCGTGAAACTCCGGACCGTCGCGCCCTTCGACTTCAGATACTTGTCGACCGTCTGCTCGGGGTCCTTCGCGAACGGCTGGCCGACCAAGGTCACCTCGGCCAGATACTTGTTGATCCGGCCTTCGACCATTTTGGTCACGATGTCGGCCGGCTTGCCGCTATCGGCCGCTTGCGCGCTGTAGATCGCGCGTTCCTTGTCGATCAGCTCGGCCGGGACCTGGTCGCGCGAAACGCATACCGGACGCACGTTGGCCACACTCGCGGCGATATGCATCGCGACGTCCTTGCCGGTCTCCGCCTCGCCCCCTTCGATCTCGACCATCACGCCGATGCGGCCCCCGTGCAGGTATTGCGCCAGCCGCGCCGGCGTCGCGACGCGGGAGAAGCGCCGCACCGAGATGTTCTCGCCTAGCTTCTGCACCAGCGCCTGCCGTGCCGATTCGACCGTGCCGTCATCCGTCGGGAGGGCGAGGAGCGCCGCGACGTCGGGCGGATTCTTTTCCACCACGAGCGCGGCGAGCTTCTTCGCGAACGCGACGAAATCCGCGCTGCGCGCGACAAAATCGGTCTCGCAGTTTAACTCGACCAGCGCGCCGGTCTTGCCGTCGGCGGCGATCATCGCGCCGATCACGCCTTCCGCCGCGACCCGATCGGCGGCCTTCGACGCCTTCGCTCCGCTCTTGATCCTGAGCAGGTCCTCCGCCTTCGCAATATCGCCGCCGGTTTCCAGCAGCGCCTTCTTGCATTCCATCATGCCCAGCCCGGTGCGGCCGCGCAGTTCCATCACCTTGC
>JBDTNP010000335.1:0-1851 GCA_039933695.1 Betaproteobacteria bacterium
CATCGGTTGCGCTGGGATCGAGGCGTTTTCGACGTTCATGACCGGCGAGCTCTACGCGGTGCTGGTCGAGCACAGCATTCTCGGCAGGCTGGCCGCGCCCGGCAGCGACGCAGCAGCCTTCGCGCGCGGCGTGCGTCACAGCCTTCGCAGCACCGCGGCGCTCACCCACGATCTGTTCAGCACGCGCACCTTGGCGCTGACCGATCGACTTGCGCCTTCGGGCGTCGGCGATTACCTTTCCGGCTTGCTGCTCGGCGCCGAGATCGCGGCGGCGCGGCGCTGGCTGCAAGGGATGCGCCTTGCAGCGACACGCCTGACTTTGATCGGTGCACAAGCTCTGGTGGATAAATATCGCGCGGCACTGGCGATCGCGGGGATCGATGCAGACATCGGTGCGGAAGACGCCGCGGCGCGGGGTCTGTGGCGCATTGCGCGGCACGCCGGAATGCTGAGATGACGACGGGTCTGTCCGATTATCTGGCTCCGCTGCCTCTGGTCGCCGTCCTGCGCGGCATCACGCCGTCCGAGATCGACGCGGTCGGATCGGCGCTCAGCGAACACGGCTTTCGCATCCTCGAGGTGCCGCTGAATTCGCCCGAGCCTTTCGACAGCATCGCGCGGCTGGCGAAGATCTACGGCGAGCGCTGCCTGACCGGTGCGGGCACCGTCGTCAAGGTCGCGGACGTCGCGCGGGTTGCCGATGCTGGCGGGCGGCTCATTGTCATGCCGCACGGCGATGTCGCGATCGTGCGTGAAGCCAAGCGGCGCGGCCTGGTGTGTCTTCCCGGCGTGGCGACGCCGACCGAGGCCTTTGCCGCGCTCGACGCCGGCGCCGACGGGCTGAAGATGTTCCCGGCCGAGCAGCTGTCGCCGGCGGTGTTGAAGGCCTGGCGCGCCGTGCTGCCGAAAGGAACACTGGTGTTCCCGGTCGGCGGCATCCGCCCCGACAACATGGCTCCTTTCTGGGCCGCCGGCGCGGACGGATTCGGCACCGGCTCGAATCTGTACAAGCCGGGCGCCTCGGCCGACACGGTGCGCGCCGCCGCCGCCGCGTATGCCGCCGGCTTTCGGGCGCTGCAGCGCGAGCGATGAGCGGCACGCGCTTCGACCTGGTCGCGCTGGGCGAACCGCTGCTCGAGTTCAACCAGACGCGTGAAGCGAGCGATCAATACTTGCAGGGATTCGGCGGCGACACGTCGAACTGCGTCATCGCCGCCGCACGGCTCGGGGCCGCGACCGCCTATATCACGCGCTTGGGCGACGATGCGTTCGGCCGCAAGTTCCTCGCACTCTGGCAGCAAGAGCGCGTCGACGCCAGCGGCGTGTCGATCGATGCCAGCGCCAACACCGGCATTTACTTTGTCACCCATGGCGCGAACGGCCACGAGTTCAGCTATCTTCGCGCCGGTTCTGCGGCGAGCCGCATGCGCCCGTCGGATCTTCCTCTGCCGGTGATTCGATCGTCGAAGGTGCTGCATGTGTCGGGAATCAGCCAGGCGATCAGCGCCAGCGCCTGCGACACGGTGTTCGCGGCCATCGGCACAGCGCGCGACGCGGGCGCGCGGATCTCGTTCGATTGCAACGTTCGCCCGAAGCTCTGGCCGCTGCCGCGCGCACGGGCGGTGATCGTCGCCACGATGGCGCTGTGCGACTGGTTTTTGCCGAGCCTGGACGAGGCCGTCCAGCTTTCCGGAAAAGATGAGCCGGACGCGATTCTCGACTGGTGCCATGCCCGGGGCGCGCCGGTCGTCGCGCTGAAGATGGGCGGCGAAGGCGTCTGGGTCTCTACCGGCGAGACGCGCGAGCACATCGCCGGCATGCGGGTTGAGGCGGTCGATGCGACCGGTGCGG
>JBDTNP010000336.1:0-7260 GCA_039933695.1 Betaproteobacteria bacterium
GGACCGCGCTCGCCGGCGCGATCGGCGTCTTGTGGCTGCTGGCACCCCGCGGCGTTCCGGCTCGCATTTTGGGGCTGGCATGGCTCGCGCCGCTGTTCGTCGTCGTTCCGCCGCCGCCGGCGCCCGCAACGTTTCGCGTCACGGTGCTCGATGTCGGACAAGGCCTCGCCCTGCTGGTGCAGACGCACGCGCACGCAATGCTGTACGACACCGGCCCGCGCTTCAACGATAGCGCCGATGCAGGCAACCGCATCATCGCTCCGATGCTGCGGGCCACCGGCATACGCGCCCTGGATGCGCTGGTGGTCAGCCACCAGGACAGCGACCATAGCGGCGGCGCGCTGTCGCTGTTGCAGACGGTGCCGGTCGGCTGGCTCGACTCTTCGCTGCCCGAGCAGAATGCGATCGTCGGCGCGCAGCGCGCACGCGGTGCATCGGCGCGGCGCTGCGTTGCGGGGACGCGCTGGAGCTGGGACGGCGTGGAATTTGCCACACTCTATCCGTTCGACTCGACCTACCTCGAGCCGCGGATCAAGACCAATGACCTGTCGTGCGTGATCCGCGTCAGCGGCGCCGGCGGCAGCGTGCTGCTGACCGGCGACATCGAGGCGCGCGCCGAGTCGGCGCTGCTCGCGCGCGATGCCGCGGCATTGCGCTCCGACCTGCTGATCGTGCCGCACCACGGCAGCCGCACGTCGTCGACACCCGCATTCATCGCCGCCGTGCGTCCGGCGGTCGCCGTGTACACGCCCGGTTATCGCAATCGCTTCGGGCACCCGCGGCCCGAAATCGTCGCGCGTTACGCGGCCGCCGGCATTCGCACCTACCGCACCGACTACGACGGAGCGCTGAGCTTCACCTTCGGCGGGCATGGCGCGCTTGCGCCGAGTCTCGAGCGCGAGCGCGACCAGCGATATTGGCGGGATCCGCCGCTGCATGCGGCGCTGCCGGCGCTGGAGTGACGCCGATGCAAAGTCAGGTCGGCAGCGCCCGATTGCACAAGGCGACGAAGTCCTCGGGCAGAGCAGCCGTTTCCGCCCAGCCGTGCCGCACGATGACGATGTTGCCGGCGTCGATCGCGGCATTTTCGTCGCCGGCCGTGGAGGCGTGGGCACGCCCGCGACGCAAACGGTAACGTATGCGGTCGGGAGTCCGCTCGAAGACATCGCTGGCGGAGGCGATTTTGTCGCGCCCGATCGTCGCCTGCACGACCGGCGCCGGCAACGCCGCAGGGAGATTGACGCCGAGCCAGTGGCCGTCGCCCGCCCATTCGCCGGGCGTATCCGCGAGGATACGCAGCAACGCGCGCAACACCGCGTCGTCGCCCGTCCCGGGCACGGCGCCTTTCACCCGCGAGATCGAGATCGCCGGGACGCCCCAGAAAGCCGCCTCGCGCCCGATCGCCATCGTTCCCGAATAGGCGATGTCCTCGCCGACGTTGCGCCCGTCATTGATGCCGGCGAGCACGAGATCGGGCCTGGGCCCGTCGGCGAACAGCACCGTCATCGCGGCGACGACGCAGTCGGCCGGCGATCCAGAGCAGGCGTACGCACGCTTGCCGACGCGCGAGAGCATGAGGTCTCGGTCGAACGACAGCTGATGGCTTGCCGCCGTCCATTTGCGTTCGGGCGCGACGATCCAGAGCTCAGCGTCGAGCGCAGCTGCCGCGGCGCCGGCCAATTCGGCGAGCCCGGGTGCCGCGATGCCGTCGTCGTTGGCGGCGAGTATGCGCACGGTTTCCGCTCGTCAGAGCTCGAGCCGATCGCCGGTGGCAAGATCGGCGCGCAGGCGAGGGATGTGGCGCTTCAGCTGCTCGAGCGCCGCGCGCTCGCACGAGTGACCGAGGACGATGGTCGGCGCGCTGGACGCGGCGATCGCGACGTTCTCGGACAAGGTCGGATGCGTCGGCAGCCGCAGCCATGTCGCCTGGCCGCCGGCAAGCATCCGCTCTCCCGGGCTGTCGGCCGGCAGATGGCCGGTGAACAGTACCGGATGACCGTCGGCGGCGGCCTGCTCCAGGGCTTCGCGCGACGGACCGGCGATCCCCATGCCGTCGTGACAGAGCAAGGCGGCGGGCGGCAGCGGCGAGCCTGTCTGCCAGTCGGCCGCCAGCGCGAGACGCTGCGAAAGGCGCTCGGCCGTCCCGCCGGCCAGCCATGCCGGATCGGCGATCTGCAGCCGCAATGCTTCGCGCAGGCCTTCGGACAATGCGATCGCGCCCGGCACAATCGCCAGCAGCTCCGCCGAGCGTCCGCTGAGCGGCGTCGGCAGCACGCAGCCCTGGCGGTGCGCGAGCACCCAGTCGCGCACGTCCTTCGCGCGCTTATGCGCGGTCATGTCGTCATCGCCATACGAGGCGTCGAGCACCACCGCGTCGCAGCGCGGCAGCGGGTCCATCGCGAAGACCTCGCTTGCCGGAACGACATCGCCGCAATAGCCGAGCGTGCGGCGGCCGTCGGCGACGACGCACCAGACTCCGCCGGCCACGTGGCCCGAGCGGCCGGCGATCAGTTGCAGCGGTCCGAGCGCGACCGGCGCGCCGACCGCCAGATCATCGCGCGCGAACTCTCGCGCAGCGCGGCGATGCGACGCATCGGCATACGCTGCGAGGAACAGATCGACTTCGCGTCCGGTCTCGGCGCTCATCAGCAGGCGGCCACGAAAACCGCCGGCGATGCACCAGCCCAGGGCTGCGACATGGTCCTCGTGGGCGTGCGTGATGACGATCGCGTCGGTCGCGGCGAGCTCATCTGCCGAGATGGCCGGATAGTAATCGGCGCCGCGCGCGCTCGTATTCACACCGGCGTCGAGCAGCAAGCGGTATCCGTCGACTTCGACACCCAGGCACGTGCGCCCCTTTTCGCCGAAGCCTCCGTAAAGAAGCAGCCGCATAGGCTTCAGCCGTTCGCGTCCGTCGCCACGGCGCCATCGTCCGGGCGACGCCGAGCGCCGGGCGCCGTTGCGGCCGCATCGACATCCCCGCCGGTTCCGGGCAGCACCCAGCCGTCGTCGATGCCGATGCGTATCGCGTCGCCGGGCGCGAGCTGGCAGGGCTCGGCCAGCTCCAGGTGCACGAGCACGCCGTCGGCATGGTCGAGCTGCGCTTCGATCCGGAAGTGGCCGCCCTGGTAGATGGAGCGAACGACGCGCGCGCCTATCCCCGGCGGACCGGCGCCGACGATAGACAGGTTGCCTGCGCGCAGGCATGCGCGTGCCGCCCGCGTCGGGCGCTGCGCCGGTGCACAGCGCATGCCGACGCTCATGCCGAACAGATCG
This sequence comes from Betaproteobacteria bacterium, assembly GCA_039933695.1. Lineage (GTDB taxonomy): Bacteria > Pseudomonadota > Gammaproteobacteria > Burkholderiales > Casimicrobiaceae > PALSA-1003. Next base: position 3,277 of record JBDTNP010000336.1, read on the forward strand.
ACGCGGCAGCGTCCGCGCCCGTCGACATCGACGACCTCCGCGGGCACGACGATGCCTTCGCCGATGAATGCCGCAACGGTCGTATCGGCTGGCTCGCGATAAAGTTGCGATGGCGTGGCGACCTGCAGCAGCCGGCCGCTGTCCATCACCGCGATGCGGTCGGCCAGCGCCATCGCTTCGGCCTGATCGTGCGTGATGTACACCATCGTCGTACCGGTGCGGGCGTGGAAGCGCGCGAATTCGTCCTCCATCGAGGCGCGAAGATGCACGTCGAGGTTCGCCAGCGGCTCGTCGAGCAGCACCAGCGAGGGCTCGGTGACGAGGCACCGTGCGAGCGCCACGCGCTGGCGCTGGCCGCCCGACAGCAGCGACGGCCGACGTGCGGCATAGCCTTCGAGCTCGACCAGGGCGAGCGCCGCCTCGACGCGCCGCGCGCGTTCCGGATCGCGCACGCCCGCGACGGTCAGCCCGTAGGCGACGTTCTCTGCGACGGTCATGTGCGGCCACAGCGCGTACGACTGGAAGACGATGCCGATGCGGCGCCGCTCGGGGGGCACGTGTTGCGCGACCGCGGAGACGACCGTGTCGCCGATGACGATGCGGCCGCCGTCGAGCTTGTCGAAGCCGGCGATCTGTCGCAGCAAGGTCGTCTTGCCGCAGCCCGATGGGCCGAGAATCGCGATGAACTCGCCGTCGCTGACGTCGAGCGAGACTTCGTCCAGCGCGCGAAACGCGCCGAACGTCTTGGTGACGCGCTCGACGATCAGCCGCGCCATGGCAGCACGCCTCTCGCCGGTTTGCCGGTGAGCAGGGTCGAGAGCATCAACGCTATGGTCACGGCGACGGTCAGCATCGCCAGCGCCGCGGCATAGGTCGAGTCGCCGCCCTGCTGGAACGAAAATACGACGACCCCCAGCGTCTCGGCGCCCGACGACCACAGTAGCGCCGACACTGTCAGCTCGTTGAACGCGGTGAGAAACACCAGCAGCGCGCCGGCGATCACCATCGGAGCGACCAGCGGCAGGATGATTGTCGCCAGGCGGCGCAGCAGACGCGCGCCGGCGAGCTGCGCGGCTTCCTCCAGCGTGCGGTCGAGCTGGTAATAGCCGCCGATCACCGGACGCAGGCCGAGCACCAGGAAGCGCGCCAGATAGCCGAACAGGATGATCCAGACGGTGTTGTACAGCGTGACGCCGAGTACCGGCAGAGGTTTCAGGAAGACCAGAATGGCGGCGATCGCGAGCACGACGCCGGGCAGCGCATACGGCATCTCGGTGACCAGATTGAGCACGCGCAAAAGCCGCGAGCGGCGCCAGACCAGAAAATACGCGAGCGGAACGGCGACCAGGACGATGACGACGGCAGCGGTCGCCGACAGGCTGAAGCTGTTGACGAAAGCGCGCTTCGCGGCAGCATGATCGAACAGCACGTAATCGTAGTTCGACCAGGTCGCGGACTTCATCGTCAGCGGCACGCCGACCGCGGGCACCAGCGAGCTCAGTAGCAGCGCGACCAGCGGCAGGACTAGCACGACGATCGTCAGAATCCAAAGTGCGATCTCGACCGCGAGACGCCAGCGTGCGAGCTCGAACGGCCGCATTGCGTTCGACGTCGTCGTGATGCGGAAATCGCGCCGCCGCAGCATCAAGTCCTGCAGAAAGATGCCCAGCACGGCGATGAAGCCGATCAGGCACGACAGCACCGCGACTTCGGAAAGCACGCTCGGCCCGAGGCCCGCCAGCCGCTGGTAGATCAGCGTCGGCAGGACCAGGTAATTGCCCGGGATGCCGAGAAACGCCGGAATGCCGAAGTTGCCCAGGCACGAGACGAAGGCGAGCGCGATGCCGGCGACCAGCGCCGGCGTCATCAGCGGCAGGACGATCGTGCGGAGAATCGTCGCCGGCTTCGCACCGGCCGCGAGGCCGGCTTCGAGCAACTCCTGCGGCAGGGTGCGCAGTCCCGCGCGCAGGGTCAGGAACACCAGCGGCGCATATTGCACGCCCAGCAGCAGGATGATTCCCTGCCCGGAATAGAGCGGGTTGCGGCTGCCCATCGCCGGCGCGAGGCCGATCATCTTCAGCAGCGTGCTCGACGGCCCGAACAGCTGCAGCCACGCGAGCGCTACGACCTGCGGCGCAATCATCAGCGGCAGCACGAAGCAGAAGACAAAGGTGTTGCGGCCACGAATATCGGTAAGCCCGACGAGCACCGCAACGGTCGCGCCGATCAGCACCGCCAGCACCGTGCCGCCGGATGCGGTCAGCAGGCTGTGCCGGGCCGCCGTCCAGGTGGTATCGCTCGACAGTACGCTCGTCAGCGCGGCGGTCGAGAACCGGCCGCCAGGGGCTACGCCCTCGAACAGCAGCCGCGCCAACGGCAGCAGCGAAAGGATCGCGACGATCGCGACCAGCGCCCACAACAGCGCCGTCTCCTCGGCACGCTCGCGCCAGCCTGCGGTGTCGGCCATCGTGGCGCGCCGGCGACTACGGGTCAGTTACCGAAGAGCTCGGCGAAACGCTTCAGATTGGCGCTGTTGTTCTGCACCACGTTGCCGATGTCGGTCGGCATCAGCTTGATGACCATTCCGGGCGGCAGCCACGACGGCGTGCCTACGCTCGCCCTGGCCGGAATGTAGCCCATCGACAGCGCGAGCTTCTGCCCTTCGTCGGACAGGATGAAGTCGATGAATGCGCGCGCGGCGGCGGCATTCTGCGTCGTCTTCAGCATGGCCACCGGCTCGGTCACTGCGGGCACGCCTTCGGCGGGGAAAATGAAGTCGATTGGCGAGCCTTTCGCCTTGGCGTTGAAGGCCATGAAGTCGACCAGCACGCCGTAGGGCTTTTCGCCGCTGGCAACGGCGGTCAGCACTGCGCCGTTGCCGCGAACCGCCACCGCTTCGTCCGCCTTGAGTTTTTCGAAAAAAGCCCAGCCGAGATCCGGACGCGCGGTCATTGTGCCGAGCATGATCGCCGCCGCCCCCGAATACAGCGGGCTGGGCATCGCGATCTGGCCTTTATTTTCCGGCTTCGCTAGATCGGCCCAGGAAGCCGGCCGGCTCTTGGCCGCGGTGTTGACCGCGATGCCCGTGGTGATCAGCTTGGAGCCGAAATAAGTGCGGTCGGCGTCGTACGTTCCGGCGGCTAGCCCGGCGACTTTCGCTTCCGGGTACGCGAGCAACCGGCCATCCTTTTTCAGCGCTTCCATGCTTGCCGCGTCGGCGATCAGAAGCACATCGGCCTTCGGCGCGCCCGCGGCGAACTCGGCGGCGAGCTTCGCCATCACCTCGGTCGTGCCCGAGCGGAACACCTCGACCTCGACGCCCGGGTACGCCTGCTTGAACGCCGTGGTCGTCTGTGTTGCGTCGCGCTCGGGTTGCGACGTGTACAGCACGAGCTTGCCCTTCGGGACTTGCGCATGCGCCGAGATCGGCGCCAGCATTGTGACCAGCGCCGCAGCAAGCCATACGCCGCGCAATAAGTAGTTCATGTCGCTCCTCCGCAATGAAAATGCCGTTCTACACCGGATCGGTGCCGCGCCCGTTCTTATACCTTCCGCCGTCCGCCACCGCAACGACTGTTCCGCCGCCGGGCAGTGATGATTCCACGACCACAAAAATCACGACAGGCCCTCGGGGTGCTCGATCGCCTCGCGCAAGTCAGCGACGAAGCGCGCCGCCGTCACGCCGTCGACGATCCGATGGTCCGATGACAGTGTGAATGTCGCCATCGGACGCAGCACGACCTGGCCTTCGCGGCCCACCGGCGTGTCTGCCGTGCGCCCGATCGCGAGAATCGCGCTTTCGGGCGGGTTGATGATCGCCGTGAACGCGTCGACGCCGTACATGCCGAGATTGGAAATGGTGAAGGTGCTCCCGTGCAGATCGGCGGGCGCGATGCTGCGCGCCTGCGCGGCAGCTCGCAGCCGCGCCAAGTCCTCGGTCAGTTCGGCGAGCGTGCGCGCTTGCGCATCACGCAGCACGGGCAC
>JBDTNP010000337.1:0-2109 GCA_039933695.1 Betaproteobacteria bacterium
GAGCGCAACGCAACCGTCGACGCCGCGTCGTTCCGGTTCGTGCCGCCGCAAGGCGCCGATGTCGTCGGCGAATGATCTTTTCGCCGTAGTCAATCCGGCGACTCCGCTGGCCGAGCGCCTGCGGCCGCAAAGCATCGGCGAGGTCATCGGGCAGCGGCATCTGCTCGGAGCCGGCAAGCCGCTGGCGGTGGCCTTCGCGTCGGGCAAGCCGCATTCGATGATCCTGTGGGGGCCGCCGGGCGTCGGCAAGACGACGCTCGCCCGCCTGATGGCCGATGCGTTCAATGCGGAGTTCATCGCGTTGTCGGCGGTGCTTTCGGGGGTCAAGGACATCCGCGACGCGATCGCCCGCGCGGAGGCTACTCTCGCGCAATCGGGCCGACATACGATCCTGTTCGTCGACGAAGTGCATCGCTTCAACAAAGGGCAGCAGGACGCCTTTCTTCCGTTCGTCGAAAAAGGTCTGGTCACTTTCATCGGCGCGACGACCGAGAATCCGTCGTTCGAGGTCAACAGTGCGCTGCTCAGCCGCGCTACCGTCTACGTGCTCGAGGCCTTGTCGGCCGGCGAGCTCTCGGCGCTGCTCGATCGCGCACTGGCGGCGGCGATGCCCGCCGTCGCGATCGGCGCGTCGGCACGCGATGCCGTGATCGCCTATGCCGACGGCGACGGCCGGCGCCTGCTGAACCTGGTCGAGCAGCTGGCCGTCGCCGCACAGGAAGCAGGGAGGAGCGAGATCGACGACGACTTTGTCGAGACGGCGATCACGCGCAGCCTGCGGCGATTCGACAAGGGCGGCGAGGCCTTCTACGACCAGATATCGGCGCTGCACAAGTCGGTGCGGGGATCCGACCCCGACGCGGCGCTGTACTGGTTCTGCCGGATGCTCGACGGCGGCGCCGATCCGCTGTATGTCGGGCGGCGGATGATACGGATGGCCAGCGAGGACATCGGACTTGCCGATCCGCGCGCGCTGCAGCTGACCCTGGATGCCGTCGCGACCTACGAACGCCTGGGGACGCCGGAAGGCGAGCTCGCGCTGGCGCAAGCGGTGATCTATCTCGCCTGCGCCGCCAAAAGCAATGCGGTGTACGTCGCGTACGGCGCGGCGCGCGCTTTCATCGCCGAAGACGGTTCGCGCCCGGTGCCGCTGCATTTGCGCAACGCGCCGACCGGGCTGATGAAGAATCTGGGCTACGGCAGGGACTATCGCTACGCGCACGACGAGGAAGACGCCTACGCCGCGGGCGAGACCTACCTGCCCGACGGCATGGCGCAGCCGGAGTGGTATCGCCCGACCGACCGCGGCCTCGAAGCGCGGATTGCGGAACGGCTTGCCGAGTTGAAGCATCGCGACGCCAAGGCGCGCTCGGGCGGCGACAGCAAGTCCTGACCGCGGTTGCCCGGCGATGCTGCGCGGCCCTCTGGTAAAATTCGCGCATGATCGATATCCAGCTTCTGCGCAACGATCTGGATGATGTCGTCGCTCGACTGAAGACGCGGGGATATCAGCTCGATGCGGCCGCGTTCGTAGAGCTCGAGGCCGAGCGCAAGCATATCCAGATGCGCACGCAGGAGCTGCAGGCCAGGCGCAACACCGTTTCGAAAGCGATCGGCATCGCCAAAAGCAAAGGCGAAGACGCGTCGGCGACGTTGCGCGAGGTCGCCGGCATCGGCGACGAGTTGAGCTCGCTCGAACGCAATCTCGAGGCGGTGCAGGAGCGCGTGCGCGATTGGCTGCTGGCGATGCCCAACCTGCCGCACGCGAGCGTTCCGGTCGGCGCATCCGAGGCCGAAAACGTCGAAGTCCGTCGCTGGGGCACGCCGAGGATGTTCGACTTTGCGGCGCGCGATCACGTCGACGTCGGCACGGCCGTTGGCGGCCTCGACTTCGATCTGTCGGCGAAAATCGCCGGAGCCCGCTTCTATGCGCTGCGCGGCGCCGTCGCGCGCCTGCATCGCGCGCTGGTGCAGCTGATGCTCGATACGCACACGACCGAGCACGGCTATGCCGAATGCTATGTGCCTTACCTGGTCAACGCCGAAGCGCTGGTGGGCACCGGGCAGCTGCCGAAATTCGAGGAGGACCTGTTCAAGACCACGCAGGCG